>NZ_JBSSLX010000048.1:0-33406 GCF_053890995.1 Micromonospora sp. I033
GGCGCGGGCGTCCGGGGGGACGTCGCCCACGGCGAAGGTGCCGGCCACCAGGCTGTTGAACGCCAGCAGGTAGGCGGTGTTGCCGCTGCCCCGGACGATCAGCCACCAGATCGCGATGTTGGCCTCGTTCATCCGGTCCAGATCGGGGGCGAGCGAGCCGTATTCGTCGGCGGCCCGGACGAGCGCTTCGGTGACCTCCGGGTCGCCGCGCTCCGCGCAGAGCCGGGCGGCGTCGATCCCGACGCAGGCCCGCATCTCCAGCATGTCGCGGACCAGGTTGTCGACCGGGAGTACGTCACCGGAGCGGGCCAGCGACAGCGCCAGGTCCAGCCCGGCGTGCACCCGCCAGTCGAGCACCCGGGTGGCGCCGCCCTGGCTGACCCGGACCAGGCCCAGTTGCTGGAGCCGGCGCAGCGCCTCGCGGACGGCGTGCCGGTTCACCGCGAACGCGGCGGCCAGCTCCCGCTCGCCGGGCAGCGTCTCCTCCGGCCGGTAGCGGCCGCTGACGATCGCGTCGCGGAGCTGGCCGAAGACGTGGTCGGAGACCGAGGCGCGGGGCACGGGGGCGAAGACCATGGCCAGCAGTGTGGCCCCGCACACATCAACTCGTCAACTGGTTGGACCAGCCGGATCCGCCACCCTGCGGTGGCCGCGCGCGTACGCCTCGTATCCTTTCCGCCGGGAGACCCCGCGAACTGGTGGAAGGGAGTCGGTGTGAGCGACCGGGTAGAGACGTTGGAGTTCCAGGCCGAGGCCCGTCAGCTGCTCCAGCTGATGGTGCACTCGATCTATTCGAACAAGGACGTCTTCCTGCGCGAACTGATCTCGAACGCCTCCGACGCGCTGGACAAGCTGCGCCTGGAGTCGCTTGTCGACAAGGACCTCCAGGTCGACACCGCCGACCTGCACATCGAGATCGAGGTCGACAAGGACGCCCGCACGTTGACCGTGCGGGACAACGGGATCGGCATGTCCCGCGACGAGGTGGTCGCGCTGATCGGCACCATCGCGAAGTCCGGCACCGCCGAACTGCTGCGCAAGCTGCGCGAGTCGAAGGACGCCGCGGCCTCGCAGGAGCTGATCGGTCAGTTCGGCGTCGGCTTCTACGCCACCTTCATGGTCGCCGACCGGGTGACCCTGCTGACCCGCCGGGCCGGGCAGACCGGCGGCACCCGCTGGGAGTCCACCGGCGAGGGCACCTACTCGGTCGAGGCGGTCGACAGCGCGCCGCAGGGCACCTCCGTCACCCTGCACCTCAAGCCGGCCGACACCGAGGACAACCTGCACGACTACACGGCCGAGTGGACCATCCGCGAGATCGTCAAGCGCTACTCCGACTTCATCGCCTGGCCCATCCGGATGACCGTGGAGAAGCCGGGTGAGGACGGCGTCACCACCCGCGAGGAGCAGACGCTCAACTCGATGAAGGCGCTCTGGGCGCGTGCGAAGGACGAGGTCGACGAGGCCGAGTACAAGGAGTTCTACCGGCACGTCGCGCACGACTGGGCCGACCCCCTCGAAACCATCCACATGCGCGGCGAGGGCACCTTCGAGTACGAGGCGCTGCTCTTCCTGCCCTCGCACGCCCCGCTCGACCTGTTCTCCCCGCAGGGCCGCCGCGGCGTGCAGCTCTACGTCAAGCGCGTGTTCATCATGGACGACTGCGACGCGCTCATGCCCAACTACCTGCGCTTCGTCAAGGGCGTGGTGGACGCGCACGACCTCTCGCTGAACATCTCCCGGGAGATCCTCCAGCAGGACCGGCAGATCCGTGCCGTGCGCCGTCGCCTGGTCAAGAAGGTCCTCGCCACCCTCAAGGACCTGTCCGCCGAGGCGTACCGCACCTTCTGGGGCGAGTTCGGCGCGGTGGTCAAGGAGGGGCTGCTGGAGGACCCGGACAACACCGAGGCCCTGCTGGACCTGGTCCGGGCGGCCAGCACCCACGACCCGGCCGAGCTGACCACGCTGCGCGACTACGTCGAGCGGATGAAGGACGGCCAGACCGAGATCTACTACGCCACCGGCGAGAACCGAGCCACCATCGAGAACTCGCCGCACCTGGAGGCGTTCCGCGCCAAGGGCTACGAGGTGCTGATCCTCACCGACCCGGTCGACGAGGTGTGGGTCGAGCGCGTCGGCACGTACGACGGGAAGACGCTGCGCTCGGTCGCCAAGGGGCAGGTCGACCTGGAGACCGACGAGGAGAAGGAGCGGGCCGAGGCCGAGCGGCAGGAGTACGCCGACCTCCTGACCTGGATGACCGGCGCGCTCACCGACAGCGTCAAGGAGGTCCGGCTCTCCACCCGGCTGACCACCTCACCGGCCTGCGTGGTGGGCGACGCGCACGACATGACGCCGACGCTGGAGAAGATGTACCGGGCCATGGGGCAGGAGGTGCCCCGGGTCAAGCGGATCCTGGAGCTCAACCCGACCCACCCCCTCGTCACCGGGCTGCGCAAGGCGCACGAGCAGGGCGCCGACAGCACCGCGCTGACCGAGACCGCCGAGCTGCTGTACGGCATGGCGTTGCTGGCCGAGGGGGGCGAGCTGGCCGACCCGGCCCGGTTCACCCGGATCCTCGCCGACCGGCTCGCCCGGAGCCTGTAGGCCGAGCGACCCGCCGGGACGTGGTTTCCCGCCACGTCCCGGCGGTCGGTCAGCCGCGGATCAGCCGTTCCGGGTGAGCGCGACGGTGACGGCCGCGCCGGGCGCGCGATCATCGGCGTCCGGCGCCATGGCCAGGACGGCGTCGTGGGCGTACCCGTGTCGCACGGGTTCATTGTGCCCCGGCCGCCGCCGAGGTCAGGGCAGGTCGGGGTAGAGGGCCGGTACGCCGCCGGAGAGGCCGGCGAGGACCCGCCGGGAGGTCTCGTCGGCGACGATCTCGTACCGGTCGGCCTCGATGCCGTCGACGGCGATCCGGGCGATCTCCGCCGGGTCGGACTTGGGCACGTCCAGGCCGGCGGTCATGTCGGTGTCCATGTAGCCCACGTGCAGCCCGGCGACCCGCACGCCCCGGCCGGCGAGCTGCGCGCGCAGCGCGTTGGTCATCGCCCACTCCGCCGACTTGGCCGCGCTGTAGGCCCCGACGCCCGGCAGGGCGATCCAGGAGAGCGCGGAGAGGACGTTCAGCACGGTGCCGCCGCCGTTGGCGGCGATCCGCGGGGCGAACGCCCGCACCATCTCCAGGGTGCCGAAGTAGTGGGTCTCCATCTCCAGCCGGACCTTCGCCGGGTCGGCGTCGAGCAGGTCGGCTCCGGTGCCCGAGCCGGCGTTGTTGACCAGCAGCGTGACGTCGCCGGCCAACTCCGCGGCGGCCGCCACGGACGCGGGGTCGGTGATGTCCAGCCGCACCGGGATGACACCCGGCAGGTCGACGGTGTCCGGGTTGCGGGCGCCGGCGTGGACGGTGGCGCCCCGGGCCAGCAGTTCGGCGGCCAGGTGGCGGCCGAAGCCCCGGTTCGCCCCGGTGACCAGGGCGGTGCGTCCAGCGATCTTCATGTCTGGCTCCTGAGGGTGTGGAAGGGAGGTCACGACTGCCGCAGGCCCGGCCCGGGCAGCAGGTCCACCTCGTCGCCGGGCACGTCGTGGCCGGCTTCGCAGCGAAGCGCCACGTGCACCGCGGCGCCGCAGTCGTGGTGGGCCAGCCGGACCGACGGCTCGTCGACGGCGTACGCGTCGCCCCACTGGCGCAGGGCGGCGAGCACCGGCAGCAGGTCCCGCCCCTTGGCGGTGAGCAGGTACTCGTCCCGGGTGCGCTGGCCGGGCTGGCGGTAGGGCCGCCGCTCCAGCAGCCCGTCGGCGACGAGCTGCTTGAGGCGGGCGGCGGCCACCGGCTCGCTGACCCCGGCCCGGCGGGCGAAGTCGTCGAAGCGGCGGGTGCCGAAGGACGCCTCGCGCAGCAGGAGCAGCGTGGTCCGGTTGCCGACCGTGTCGAGCGCCGCGGCGATCGAGCAGGTGGCGGTGGGCCAGGCGTCGCGCTGCGCGAGGAAGTCCGTCATGCCGAGGACGCTACCCCCTCTGACTTAGGGAACCCAAAGTCAGCTATCTCACGCCGCGACGCGCCGGCGAGCGGGAACAACCGGCCTCAGACCTGGCCGGAATAGAAGCCGTGCCGGGCGAGCGGCTCCACGATCACCTGCTCCTCCCACGACAGGTGCGACAGCAGGGTGTCGGTGAGGACGTCCACCGCCTTCTGGATGTCGGTGAAGTCGCCCGGGTTGCGGATCAGGTCGACCAGGGCCCGGTCCACCCCCTCCACCACGTCGTGGATCACCACGTGCTCCGCCTCCAGCCGGTCGAGCACGGGCGCCAGGCCCGGGTCCGCGCGCCGCAGGTGCGGGAAGATCGAGTTGTCCTCCAGGCCGTGGTGCTGGGTCACCGCCGTGCAGTACGCGGCGCAGTACGCACCGAGCGTCCAGTTGTTCTGCCGCATGGTCAGCTGGTTGAGCACGGCCCGGGCGGCGCCCGCGGAGACCACCCCCCGCCGGACCTGTTCCAGCAGGTCGCGCACCTGGGCCAGCTCCTGGCGCAGGTGGTCGTGGACGTCGACGAGGTGCGCGCCGACGGCCTGGGCGTGCGGGGTGTACACGTGCCCGGCCGGCGCCGGCGGGGCGGCCGGGCGGGTGGACTCGTCCCAGAGCCGGTGGTCGGTCAGCCGTACCCCCGGGTCGGGGGTGGGCGTGACCGCGAGCGCCGTGGCGCCGCCGGCCTCGCGCTGCTCCTCGACGGCGCCGGCCCGGGAGCCGGGCGCGGCGCGTTCGGCGCCGACCAGCTCCCGCACCGCGGGCGCGACCTCCTGGGCGAAGAGCTGGATCGCGGTCGGGTCGTCGGCGCCGAGGACGAAGGTGGAGATGCCGTGGTCCAGGGTCAGCCCGGCGAGCTCCTCCACCCACTGCTCGGGCGGTCCCTCGAGGAAGCCGGCGGAGGAGCGGACGAAGCGGCCGCTGACGTTCAGCAGCCGCCGCACCGACCGGGGGTCCCGCCCCGCCGCCTCGGCGCTCTCGTCGATCACCGCGTTCAGCGCCGGCAGCTCGGCCGCCCCGTTCGGCAGGTACGCCAGTGACGGCAGCCAGCCGTCCGCCACGCGCCCCACCAGCCGCAGCATCCGGGGCTTGTACGCGCCGACCCAGATCTCCACCGGGTGCGCCGGCGCCGGTCCGCGCTTCGCCCCGACCACCCGGTAGTGCTCGCCCTCGACCCGGACCATCCCGCGCCGCTCGGCGTCCCACACCTCGCGGATCACCCGGATCGCCTCGTCGAGGGCGTCCACCGCCTGCCCGGCGCCGAGCCGCCGCCCGCCGACCGCCTCGATCGCCTCCCAGAACGCGCCGGCGCCGAGGCCCAGCTCCACCCGGCCGCCGCTGAGCAGGTCGAGGCTGGCCACGCTGCGGGCAAGCACCACCGGCTGGCGCAGCGGCAGGTTCAGCACGTTGCCGGCCAGCCGGATGCGGCTGGTCGCCGCGGCCAGGTAGGACATCAGCGTCCAGGTGTCCAGGAAGCCCGGCTGGTAGGGGTGGTCCTGGAAGGTGACCAGGTCCAGGTTGACCTGCTCGCAGAGCTTGGCCAGGGCCACCACCTGCTCGAACCGGCCGGCGGTGGGCGTGACGAAGCCGCCGAAGGCCAGCTCGTGTCCGTAGTCGGTCATGCCGTCCCGCCGCCTCCTGCCGATCTTGCGCGAACCCTGCCCACGGTAGTCCGGCCCGGCGCCGGCCCGCCGGGCGGTTCCGGAACCGGAGAGGATTGTTCACAGTCGATGCCCGCGCGCATAGGCTGCCGGTGAACGGCCTCCGCGTTCCTCCCGGAAGGAGCGACCCGTGAACCGTCACCACCACCCCCGTCCCCTCGGTCTGGCTCTCCTGCTCGTCGCGGTCACCGCCCTGGCCGTGCCCGCCCCGGCCACGGCGGCCGGCCTGCCGTACCAGGACCCGACGCTGCCCGTCGCCACCCGCGTCGCCGACCTGCTCGCCCGGATGACCCTGGACGAGAAGCTCGGCCAGATGACCCAGGCCGAGCGCGGCTCGGTCACCGCGAGCGACCTCACCACGTACCGGCTCGGGTCGGTCCTCTCCGGCGGCGGCTCCGCGCCCACGCCGAACACCGCCGCGTCCTGGGCCGACATGTACGACGGCTTCCAGCGCGCCGCCCTCGCCACCCCGCTCGGCATCCCGATGATCTACGGCGTCGACGCCGTCCACGGGCACAACAACGTGTACGGGGCGACCATCTTCCCGCACAACATCGGCCTCGGCGCGACCCGCGACCCGGCCCTGGTGCAGCAGATCGGCCAGGCCGTCGCCGAGGAGATCACCGGCACCGGCGTGGACTGGAACTTCGCCCCCTGCCTCTGCGTGGCCCGCAACGACCGGTGGGGCCGCACCTACGAGTCATTCGGCGAAACCCCGGACCTGCCGTCGAACCTGTCCACGCTGATCACCGGCCTGCAGGGCGGCACCCTCGGCGGACCCACCTCGGTGCTCGCCACCGCCAAGCACTACGTCGGCGACGGCGGCACCACCGGCGGCGACGACCAGGGAAACACGCAGCTCAGCGAGGCCGAGCTGCGGGCCGTCCACCTGCCGCCGTTCCAGGCGGCCGTGCAGCGCGGGGTCGGCTCGGTGATGATCTCCTACAGCAGCTGGAACGGCGTGAAGCTGCACGGCCACCAGTACCTGATCACCAACGTCCTCAAGGGAGAGCTGGGCTTCTCCGGGTTCGTCGTCTCCGACTGGAACGGCATCGACCAGATCGACGGCGCCGCCGGCTTCACGGCGGCCGAGGTCAGCACGGCCATCAACGCCGGCATCGACATGGTGATGGTGCCCACGGCCTGGAAGACCTTCCTCAGCACCCTGCGGGCCGAGGTGCAGAACGGGCACGTGCCGATGAGCCGGATCGACGACGCCAACCGGCGCATCCTCACCAAGAAGTTCGAGCTGGGCCTCTTCGAGCGGCCGTACACCGACCGGAGCTGGACCCCGACGGTCGGCGGCGCCGCGCACCGGGCCCTGGCCCGGCAGGCCGTCCGCCAGTCGCAGGTGCTGCTGAAGAACACCGGCGGCGTCCTGCCGTTGGCCCGGGACAACAACAAGATCTTCGTGGCCGGCAAGAGCGCCGACAACATCGGCAACGCCAGCGGCGGCTGGACGATCTCCTGGCAGGGCTCGTCGGGGGCGGTCACCCCCGGCACCACCATCCTGCAGGGCATCCGTGCCGCGGTGGGTCCGACCACGACGGTCACCTACAACCAGCGCGGCACCGGCGTCGACGGCACCTACCGGGCCGCGATCGCCGTGGTCGGCGAGACACCGTACGCCGAGGGCCAGGGCGACCGGACCGGCAGCATGAGCCTGGACCGGGACGACCTGCGGACCATCGCGACGCTGCGGAACGCGGGCGTGCCGGTGATCGTGGTGCTGGTCTCCGGCCGGCCCATGGACGTCTCGGCCGAACTGCCGAGGTGGGACGCGCTGCTGGCCGCCTGGCTTCCCGGCACCGAGGGCGGCGGCGTGGCCGATGTCCTCTTCGGCGGGTACGCGCCGACCGGCAAACTGCCGATGACCTGGATGAACTCGGCCAGCCAGCAGCCGATCAACGCCGGCGACGGGCAGGTCCCGCTCTTCCCGCAGGGTTACGGCCTCACGTACTGAGCCGCCACTCATAAGGCACTTTCGGACGGTGCGCAACTCGGACGGCGTCCCCTTCGCCCGGCCGGGTGAAGAACTTCACAAGAGGTGGGCGACCGGTCGAAACCGTTCCTAACGTCGTATCCGTTCGCGATCGCGGACACCACGGGCCGGCAACGCCTAATCCCGCCGCCGGCCTGGTGGTACCTGGACCTCGGGCGGGAGCGGGGGACCCACACGTTCCTCGGTGCACGACACCTCGGGGTGAAGCCGCCTCCGGCGGCCGGGCTCCTCGGCCCGAACCCGACAGCTCACCTCGTCGGCGTGGAGGAAATCCACATGGCAAGTGAACACGTCGCCCGTCACCGACGGGCCGCGCGGCGGCGCACCGCCGTCGGGGCGCTCGTCGTCGGCGCCGCCACCGGCGCCGCCGCCCTCCTCGGCCCCGCCGCCCCGGCCAGCGCCGCCGGCGTGAACTGGGACGCCATCGCGCAGTGCGAGTCCGGCGGCAACTGGCACATCAACACCGGCAACGGCTACTACGGCGGGCTGCAGTTCTCCCGGAGCACCTGGAACGGCTACGGCGGCCAGAAGTACGCCAGCCGGGCCGACCTGGCCAGCCGCGGCGAGCAGATCGCCATCGCCGAGAAGGTCCTCGACGGGCAGGGCATCGGTGCCTGGCCGGTCTGCGGCAAGAAGGGCGGCTCCACCAAGAAGTACGCCAGCAGGGACTCGGGCTCGACGAAGTCCAAGAAGAAGGCCACCTCGAAGCGGTCGTCGCACGGCGACCGGCCGTCCGCCACCCGCAGCGAGCGGCGCACCGCGCCGAGCACCGGCGGTGCCGGCAGCTACCTGGTCCGGCCCGGGGACACCCTCTCCGGGATCGCCGACGCGAAGAACGTCGCCGGCGGTTGGCACGCCCTCTACGAGCGCAACAAGGGCGTGGTCGGCGACGACCCGGGACTGATCTTCCCGGGCCAGCGGCTGCGCCTGCGCTGAGCCCCCGGATCCGGTCCTGTGCGGGCCGGATCCACCGCACCCGAACGCCCGGCCGGGTCCCCGGCCGGGCGTTCGGTTCCGTCGGGGCCGGTTGCTATCGTCACGGTGCTCGGAAAGACGTGAAGAAAGCGCGGATATGACCAACGACCCGTTCTCCGCGGCCGCGAGCCTCGACGAGCTGCTGACCAGGACCCAACAGGCGCTGTCCGCGATGCGGTCCCGGGCCGCCGAGCACGCCGACGGCGCGCCGGCCGAGTTGCTCCGGGCCGAGGGCGCCGCGGCCGGCGGCCGGATCCGTGCCGTCGCCGTCCAGGGTGGCCGGCTGGAGTCCGTCACCGTCGACCCCGAGCTGGCCCAGGAGTCCATGGAGGCCGTCTGCGGGCACCTGGTGGCGGCCGTGAACGCCGCCCTCACCGAGCTGGACGCCCGGGTCAGCGCCTCGGCCCAGGCCGACGTGGACGCGCTCGCCGCGCGGCTCGGCGGCCTGCCCGAGCAGTCCGCGCGGGACATGGAGCGGTTCGGCCGGGCCATGGAGGGCGTCGCGGCCCGGATCCGCCGCGACGGCGCCGGCTCCGGCGCGGCCCGCCCGGCCTGACCGCCGCCCCGGACCGCGCTCCCGGACCCGCTCCGAGCCCCGGCGGAGACGACGGAGCGGCCGGCCGTCGGGAGGACGACGACCGGCCGCTCCGGTGTGGTCAGCTCAGGGTGACCGCGGTGTCGTCGACGACGAAGGAGGTCTGCAGGGAGCTGTCCTCCACGCCGCTGAACGAGATGGTGGCGGTGGTGCCGGCCAGCGACGAGATGTCGAAGGACCGCTGCACGTAGCCGGTGGCCTTGTTGAGGTTGGAGTAGGTGGCCAGGGTGGTGCTGCCCGCCTTCACGGTCAGCTTGTCGTACGCCGTGGTGGTGGTCGACTCCGCGCTGTCGATGTGCAGCCAGAAGCTCAGCGTCGCCCGGCAGCCGGCCGGAATGGTCACCGACTGGGTGAGGGTGTCGGTGTGCGTCGAGCCGTAGCCGTCGAGCCACGCCTTGTAGGAGCCGCCGTGCGCCGCCTGGGCGGTGTCGTTGGTGATGACGCCGGAGCTGGCGCTCCAGCTCACGTTGCCGGACTCGAAGCCGGGGTTGGCCAGCTTGTTGCCGGTGCAGCTGCCCGACGGCGGGGTGGTCGTGGTGGTCGGCGTCGGCGTCGGCGTGCCCGTGCAGGTCGGCTCACCGGTCTGCGCCGGCACGCTGACCGCGGTCCAGGCGGCCTTGACCGTGTTGAACTCGGTGCAGCTGGTCGGGTAGAGGTTCTTCGCCGCCTGCAGCGTCCAGACCCGGTACTTCAGGTACGACGAGGACGAGGTCTTCAGCAGCATCGCGTTGTACATGATCTTCATGGCCTTCTGGATGCCCAGGCCGGTCACGCTGCTGCCGTTGCAGGTGGAGCTGGCCGGCTGGCCGTTGGTCGGGCTGCTGCCGTTGGCCAGCAGGTAGAACCAGTGGTTGCCCGGGCCGGCCGCGGCGTGCACCTCGGTGCCCGGGATGCTGCTGGAGTAGCAGTTCGGGTCGCCCAGCGCCGACGGGTTGTACATGTTGCGGATCGGGCCGTTGCCGACCAGGTTGACCTTCTCGCCGACCAGGAAGTCGGGGGCGTCGTAGGTCGAGGGCTCGTTGGCGAACCACTCGGTGGCCGCGCCGAAGGTGTCGGCGACGAACTCCTGGGTGCCGGCGCCGGAGATGCCGCCCGGGGTGTGGTCGTCGATGCCGTGGCCGATCTCGTGGGCCACCACGTCGAGCGAGCTGATCCACTGGCCCGAGGTGTTCTTGCCGATCTGGACCTGGGTGCCGTCGTAGTAGGCGTTCTGGTCGTTCAGGCCCACCCGGATCGGCCAGTAGCCGCCGTTGCCGTCGGCGCCGTTGCGGCCCAGCCACTGGGCCAGCATCTTGTGCTCGGTCTGCGCCGCGAACAGCGCGTCGACGCAGCCGGTCTCCTTGTTGGTGGCGGTGCCGTTGCCCCAGACGTCGTCGGAGCCGCTGAACGTCGTGTTGGTGGCGGCGTCCTGGCAGCTCAGGTTGGTGACGGTCGGGTCCTTCATGGAGTACGTGCCGCCGGACTGCGTGGTGTTCAGGGTCAGCGGGCTGGGGCCGTTCCACGCCCCGGTGCCGGTGCCGTGCACGATGCGCTCCTGCTTGCGCAGCACCGCGCCGGTGCGGGCGTCGACGTCGACGGTGAGCCGGCTCGGGCCCTCGGCGTCGGTGCCGCGCACCGTGGTCTCCCAGGCCAGCGCCGGCTCGGCGCCGAGGGTGTAGACGACCAGGGTGGTGCCCTCGACGGTGCTGACCGTCTTGAGCTGGGCGCGCGCGGTCTTCGCCGCGACGGCCGAGGTCAGCTTCGGCGTGGTGGCGAGGCTGCCGATGGCCCGCTGCTGCGCGACCGAGGCGTACTTCAGGTTGCCGGCCGGGTCGGTGGCCAGCACGAAGTCACCGCCGACCACGGGCAGGCCCTTGTAGGTGCGCTCGTAGGGCACGTACTGGGTGCCCTCGGAGGAGATGACCGGCTTCTGCACGAACGCGTCGTCCGCGCTGGCGTGCAGGTAGGCGGGACCGGGCGGCGCGGCCTGCACGGCCGCGGCGGTGCCGGCGGCGATCAGACCGGCCGCCGCCGCGCCGGAGAGCGCGACGAGGCGAGGTGAGAGCTTCAAGGGGGTTCGCTCCTGTTCCTAGGCGCGCCGCACGGAGCCCGGTGGGGACGGGCGGCGCGGGTGTGGCGAGGCGGGATGACGGCCGATCTCCGAGGCTGCCGGCGTGGCCCCGGTTCGACAGATCGACCGTCGGCGAGCCGCCGGGGTGGGCGATTCGCTGGGGGCACGATCACACGGGCCAGGGCCGGGATCAATGGGTGACCCGGGCAACCGACGCCCCGCGGTCACCCCGCCGTCGCCGCGAATTCAGGAAGCCATGATCTTCAATAGGTCCTGATCAGGCCGAATGTTCGCCGCAGTGGACGGCGCCCCGCCCGATCTGCGTGGCTTGCCGCTCCGTGCTCATGGCGCACATTGACTCTCGTCGAGATGTTGGCGGTCCGGCACCCTCCGGTCCGGCGGGCGGGGGCGCCGGTAGGAATCTGCCGACCACTTTCGTCTGCGCCGTAGAAAAGTAGCCAATGGACAGACGAAAGCTATGGACAGGCTGAGAGGAAGTCAGTAGGGTCGGTTCCTGTCAATATGTTTCGTCGAGGTGAACTACCGGCACGGTAGCCCTCGGCGGTGGGCCCTCCGGGCGGCGCAACACGTCCGCGGACCACGACCGGCCAGCCATGGCCACCCCGGGTCGACGCCACCACGGCGGCCGCGCCTCACCGGCCGACCGATGTCCGTACCGACCAACCCCATCAGCTCCGCGGCACCGCCGTGCGCGACGACCGTCGTCGGCCCGGTGGCGCTCCATCATCCACATCGGACGACCGTGGCCCGCGGCCACGGCCGGGGATCCCGTGCGGCCAGGGGAGGGGTCGCGCGGACCACGCCGGCACGTCAGCTCCGCCGATCGACCCACCGACGCACGCTGCTCCCGCACCGTGAAAGAGGAACCCATGAACGCACATCCAGCGCGGAACCGGCGCTCCGCCGGCCGGCTCCGGAGACCGGTGGCCGCCCTCGCCACGGTGGCGCTGCTGCTGACCACCGGGCTCACCTCGTCCCCGGCCAGCGCGCGGCCGACCGACCCGGAACGCCCCGCGCCGGCCGCCGCCGCGGCCCCGTTGCAGGCCCAGGTGCTCACCTGGACGGCGGGGGACAACTTCCTCGCCTACCGGTCGGCCCCCACCACGGCGGTCGCCGGACCGACCACCCTCGTCTTCGAGAACAGCGCGGCCACCGGCAACACCACCGGCATGCAGCACACCCTGACCTTCGAGACCTCCGACCCCCGGTACAACAGCGACGTCGACGTGAACATCCTGGCCGATCCGACGGACGCCAACGGGGGGCGTTGGACGGTCGACGTGGTGCTCTCCCCGGGCACCTACCGCTACTTCTGCGCCATCCCGGGCCACGGCGGCATGACCGGCCTGCTGGTCGTCGACGACGGCGGCTCGGACACCACGGCCCCGACGGTCACCGCGGCGGTGACCGGGGACAAGGACCCCAACGGCGCGTACGTGGGCGGCGCGACGGTCACCCTCACCGCCGCCGACACCGGCTCCGGCGTCGACCGGGTCGAGTACGCCCTGGACGGCGGCGCGTACGGCACGTACGCGGCGCCGGTGACGGTGAACCAGCCGGGGCAGCACACGCTGAGCTACCGGGCCACCGACAAGGCGGGCAACACCTCGTCGCCGCAGCAGGTGTCGTTCACCGTGGTCGAACCGCCACCGACGGACACCACCGCGCCGACCGTGACCGCGGCGGTGACCGGGCAGCGGGACACCGCGGGGGCGTACCTGGGCAGCGCCACCGTCACCCTGACGGCCGTGGACACCGAGTCGGGGGTCGACCGGGTCGAGTACGCCCTGGACGGCGGCGCGTACGGCACATACGCGGCGCCGGTGACGGTGAACCAGCCGGGGCAGCACACGGTGAGCTACCGGGCCACCGACAAGGCCGGCAACACGTCGCCGGCGCAGCAGGTGTCGTTCACCGTGGTCGAGCCGACCCCGGCGGACACCACGCCGCCGACCGTGACCGCCGCGGTGACCGGGGAGAAGGACCCGAACGGGGCGTACGTGGGCGGCGCGACGGTGGCCCTGACCGCCACCGACGCCGGCTCCGGCGTCGACCGGGTGGAGTTCTCGCTCGACGGGCAGCCCTTCGCCGGCTACACCACCCCGGTGGCGGTGACCCAGCCGGGGCAGCACACGGTGAGCTACCGGGCCACCGACAGGGCGGGCAACACCTCGTCGCCGCAGCAGGTGTCGTTCACCGTGGTCGAGCCGACCCCGGCGGACACCACGCCGCCGACCGTGACCGCCGCGGTGACCGGGCAGCGGAACCCCGACGGGGCGTACGTGGGCAGCGCCACCGTCACCCTCTCGGCCACCGACGCCGAGTCCGGCGTGGCGAAGGTCGAGTACGCCCTCGACGGGGGCGCCTACGCCACCTACGCCGCACCGGTGACGGTGAACCAGCCGGGGCAGCACGCGGTGAGCTACCGGGCCACGGACAAGGCGGGCAACACCTCGCCGGCACAGCAGGTGTCGTTCACCGTGGTCGAACCGACCCCGACCGACACCACCCCGCCCACCGTCACCGCCGCCGTGACCGGGCCGAAGGACACCAACGGCAACTACCTGGGCGCCGGCACGGTCACCCTGACCGCGAGCGACAGCGGATCCGGCGTCGACCGGGTCGAGTACTCCCTCGACGGCCAGCCGTACGCCCGCTACACGGCGCCGGTCACCGTCGACCGGGCCGGAGCGCACACGGTGAGCTACCGGGCCACCGACCGGGCCGGCAACACCTCCGGCACCGCCTCGGTCAGCTTCACGGTGGTCGCCAGCGGGCCGCAGCCCGAGTGCGTCAAGGACACCCGGCCCACCGTCTGGCTCGGCACCGTCGACAGCGGCGTACCCAACCGGGTGGTCGAGGGCGACTGCACCATCAACGCCGTCATCGACGACGAGCGGAGCTGGCCGAACCACGGCGAGTTCGTCTCCTCCGTCACGGCGATCGCCGAGCACCTGCACCACCTCGGCGTCATCAGCCACAACGAGCACGGCCGCCTGGTCAGCGCGGCCGCCCGCTCCGGCGTCGGCAAGCCGGCGGGCAAGGACGGCTACCAGCCGATCCTCGACTCCTCCGCCGCGTCGTTCGGCCGCTGGCAGCAGGTCGGCGCCGGCGGGTTCGCCCGCAACGCCGACGGCTCGATCACCAGCCGGCCGGTGCCCGGGCTGGGCATGCTCTGGTACCCGGTCAGCGCGTACGGGGACTTCTCGCTCAAGCTCCAGTGGCGCGACGACGCGCCGGGGGAGGGGCGGGCCAACAGCGGCGTCTTCGTCCGCTTCCCGGACGTCCGGAACCATCCGGCCGAGTCCCGGCCGGAGTGGGTCGCCATCAAGTACGGCCACGAACTCCAGATCCTCGACCGGCCCGACGGTGACCGCTACAAGAGCGGATCGGTGTACGGCTTCGACCGGGTCGACCTGGCCGGCGCCGGGGTGACCCCGAAGGGCACCTGGAACGACTACGAGATCCGCGTGGTCGGCCAGCACTACTCCGTGTTCCGCAACGGCGAGCTGATCAACGAGTACGTCAACGCGCCGGGCGCGGTCTTCGACCCGCCGCGGGCGGACGACCCGGGGACCGCCGGCCGGCAGCACGCCACCGGCTACCTCGGCCTCCAGAACCACGGCACCGGCGACGTCGTCAGCTTCCGGAACGTGCGGGTCGCCCCGCTGACCGCCTGCTGTCCGGGCGGCGCCGCGAACACCTGCTGCTGAGCGAGCGAAGGGACACCACCACCATGGCAAGGAACAGGATCGACCGCCGCGCCCTGCTGCGGGGTCTGGTCGGCTCCACGGTCGCGGTCAGCGCGGCGAGCCTGGCCGGCGCGCTGCCGGCCGGGGCCGCCGACGACGCCGCCGGCCGGCTCATCCCCCAGGGACACCTGGGCATCCAGCTCTACAGCGTGCGCGACAAGATCGCCCAGGTCGGCTTCGCCGCCGTGTTCGAGGAGCTGTCCCGGATCGGCTACCGGGAGGTGGAGTTCGCCGGCTACACCCAGGGGGCCGTCGGCGCCATCACCCCGGAGCAGATCCGCCGGCTGCTCGACGACAACGGCCTGACGGCGGCGGGCAGCCACCGCGGGCTGAACGACTTCCGCACCAACCTGGAGTGGGAGCTGGAGGTCGCCGAGATCCTGGGCATGCCGGCGATCGGCACGGCCCAGGCACCCACCGGCGACCGGACCATCGCCGGCTACCAGCGGGCCGCCGACGAGTTCAACACCTGGGGGGCGGCGGCCGCCGCCCGGGGCCTCAAGCTCTACCAGCACAACCACACCATCGAGTTCAGCTTCGCGGTGGACCGCCCCGACGTGCGGCTCTACGACCTCTTCCTGGAACTCACCGACGACCGGTACGTGTTCCTGGAGCTGGACATCCTGTGGGCGTACGGCGGGGCGCGGAAGTACCCGGGCTTCCGGCCGGTGGACTACGTGAACGCCCACCCGCACCGCTTCCCGCTGTTCCACGTGAAGGACGGCGTGCCACTGCCCGACCCGCAGCAGGGCAACTCCTACGCCGACGTGGAGTTCGGCGCGGGCGTGATCCCGTTCGCCGAGTTCTTCGGCGAGCTGACCGGCCGGGGCCGGTTCGAGTTCCTCTGGGAGCAGGACTCCGCGCCGGGCGCCCAGCCGAACCCGCCCGGCTCGCTGGGCGCGGCCGAGCGCAGCTACCAGCGCATGATCGAGCTGCGGGGGACCCGGTGAGCGCCTGGCGGCTGGTCGAGAACGGGGGGGAGCCCCGGCAGCCCCGGGCCGACCGTCCCCGGACCGGCGGCCGGCGGTTCCTGGTCGTCGCGGCGGTCGTGCTGCTCACCCTGGTCGGCGCCGGCGGGTTCGCCGCCGCCCGGACCGGGATGTTCGCCGAGCGGCCCGACGGCTGCGTCAAGCCCGACCGGACGGTCCAGCTGTACGCGGTGGAGCTGCCCAAGGACGGGACCCAGATCCGGCTCGGCTACGGCCTCACCCCGGAGACGGCCTCCTACCCGGGGCCGCTCATGGAGATGACCGAGGGCGAGTGCCTCGCCATCACCCTGCACAACCAGGTGCCCGAGGCCACCCTGGCCGCCCTGCGCACCAACCCGGACCACCCGCTCGGCGTCTCGCTGCACGTGCACGGGGTCAAGTACACGCAGACCTCCGACGGCACCGTGCAGAGCGGCTCGTACGTCCCGTCCGGCGGCTCGCGCACCTACACCTGGTACGCGCAGCCCCGCAACAACAGGACCGGGGCGCCGGGCACCGCCGGCTACTGGTGGTACCACGACCACGTGGTCGGCGGGCCGCACGGCACCCAGGGCCTGTCCGCCGGCCTCTTCGGCGGCCTGGTGGTCCGGCGCGCCGGCGACCCGAAGCCGGACCGCACCTACACGGTGGTCTTCGGCGACCGGCAGAGCATCAACCTGCGTCGGGGCGAGGCCACCGACACCTGCACCGAGACGAACCCGCAGCCGGGCCCGACCTGCCTGGTCGCCCGCAAGGGGGAGCGGGTCGAGTTCGTGGTGGTCGGCATCGGCAACGACATGCACACCTTCCACCTGCACGGGCACTCCTGGGCGGACACCCGCACCGGCCTGGTGCACAACGGCCAGCCGTTCGCCGACCAGGTGCCGATCATCGACAACAAGACGCTCGGCCCCGGTGACTCGTTCGGCGCCCAGGTGGTCGCCGGCGACTCCGTCGGGCCGGGCCACTGGATGCTGCACTGCCACATGCAGTTCCACTCCGACGCCGGGATGTCCACCATGCTGCACGTCCTGGACGAGAACGGGAACATGCCGCCCGGCATGGACCACGAGCACACCGCCACGGCCGCCGGCGACGGCGGCGCCCACCAGCACGACTGACGGGTCGGTGGCTGCCGGGCCTCAGGGTCGCGGACCGGCAGCCACGGGCCGCACCGCCATCCACACCGCCGCACCGGCCGCCCGCGTACGGGTGGCGCCGGTGGGCGCCCACGCCCTCGTCCGGTGAGCGCCTCACTCTCACCGGCCGATCGACGAACCCGGAAACCCACACCAGGAGGAGTCGAGATGGCCGACAGACGCCATTTCCGGTTCTCCCGCTGGGTCGGCCCCGACGCCGGCCCGACGGGATCCACCACCACACCGACCCCGCCGAGAGCACCGCGCCGCCCCGGCGCCCGCCGCCGGATCGGCGCCCTGGCGTCGAGCGCCGCCCTGGCGCTCGGCGGGCTCGCCCTGCCGGGCCAGACCTTCACCGCGACCCCCGCGGCGGCCGCCGAGGCCGCGGCGGCGGTAAAGGTGCTGGTCTTCCACGGCCCGGTCGACAAGCAGGACGACCCGGTCGCCAAGGCCACCGCCACCATCCGCGAGCTGGGCGAGCAGCACGGCTTCACCGTGGACGACTCCGCCGACCCGGCGGTGTTCAGCTTCGGGAACCTGGCCCGCTACCGGGCGGTGGTGTTCCTCTCCGCCAACGGCGTCACCCTCACCGACACGCAGGAAGCGGCCTTCCAGGCGTACGTGAAGAACGGCGGCGGGTTCGTCGGCGTGCACGACGCCGCCCGCGCCCAGCCGGACTCGTCCTGGTTCACCGGCCTGATCGGCACCCGGCCGGCCGCCGGCCTGCCGAACGCGGAGAAGCCGGTGTCGGCCACGGCGAGCGCGGAGAACCCGCCGAACGAGACCGCCGCGAAGGCGATCGACGGCTCGACCGGCACCAAGTGGCTGGCCTTCGCGCCGACCGGGTGGCTGGCGGCGAAGCTGGCCAAGCCGGTGGTGGTCAGCCGCTACGCGCTCACCTCGGCCAACGACTTCCCCGGCCGGGACCCGAAGAACTGGACCCTCCAGGGCTCCCAGGACGGCACCACCTGGACCGACCTGGACACCCGCAGCAACGAGACCTTCCCGCAGCGGTTCCAGACCCGGCAGTTCAGCTTCACCAACACCACGGCCTACCAGCACTACCGGCTCAACGTCACGGCGAACAGCGGGGAGCCGCTGATCCAGCTCGCCGAGCTGTGGCTGATCGGCCCGGACGCCGGACCGCCGCCGGACACCACCGTGCAGCAGGCCAAGGTCGACCTCACCGACCGGCAGCACCCGGCCAACAAGGGCCTGCCGCTGACCTGGACCCGCGCCGACCAGTGGATCAACTGGGACCCGAGCCCGATCGGCCGGGTGCACACCGTGGCGCAGGTCGAGGAGGGCACCTACAACGCCGGCCTCAGCGGCAACGGCGCCTTCCACCCGGTCTCCTGGTGCCAGGACTACGACGGCGGCCGCTCCTTCTACACCGGGATGGGCCGCACCGAGGCGAGCTGGACCAGCGACAAGCAGTTCCAGGGCCATCTGGCCGGCGCCATCCGGTGGTCGGCCGGCCTGGTCCGCGGTGACTGCCAGGCCACCGTCGCCGCGAACTACCGCGTCGACCGGCTCACCGCCACCAACCAGCCCGGCCAGCTCGACCAGATCGGCGAGCCGCACGGCCTGACCATCGCCCCCGACGGCGGGGTGTTCTACATCGGCAAGGCGGCCTGCCCGAGCGGTCCGGTGGTGAGCTGGGACGACCCGAAGGTCGGTCTCGGCTGCGGCACCATCCACCGCTGGGACCCGGCGACGAAGCAGGTCAAGCTGCTCACCACGCTCGCCGTGATGGGCAACCGGGGCAGCGGCAGCGAGCTGGTGAAGAACGAGGAGGGCCTGGTCGGCATCACCCTCGACCCGAAGTTCGCGCAGAACGGGTGGGTGTACGTCTACTGGATGCCGCACGAGTCCATCGACCGGGACCGGCGGATCGGCCAGCGGACCGTGTCCCGGTTCACCTACGACGCCGGGAAGCAGGCCATCGACCAGGGCACCCGCAAGGACCTGCTGCACTGGGACACCCAAATCCACAGCTGCTGCCACGCCGGCGGCGGGATGACCTTCGACGAGAGCGGCAACCTCTACATCGGCACCGGGGACAGCAACTCCTCCGGCGGCTCCAACGGCTACTCCGGCAACAACTGGACGCAGGAGTACAAGGGCACCTCGTTCCAGGACGCCCGGCGTACCTCCGGCAACACCAACGACCTCAACGGCAAGATCCTGCGCATCCACCCGGAGGCGGACGGCACCTACACCGTGCCGGCCGGCAACCTGTTCACCGGCACCGAGGAGGGCGGCGGCAAGACCCGCCCGGAGATCTACGTGATGGGCGTGCGCAACATCGCCCGGATCGCCTGGGACCCGGTCAACGACTGGCTGACCGCGGCCTGGGTCGGCCCGGACGCCGGCGCCCCGGACCCGAACCTCGGCCCGGCCAAGTACGAGACGGCCACCATCATCACCTCGGCGGGCAACCAGGGCTGGCCCTACTGCATGGGCAACCGGCAGCCGTACCGGGACCGCAGCAACACCGACGCGACCGTGCTGACCGGCTGGTACGACTGCGACAACCTGAAGAACACCTCGCCGCGCAACACCGGCCTGGTGAACATCCCGCCGGCCCGGGACAACATGATCTGGTACTCGCCGCAGGGCGGCGGCCCGGTCTACCCGAAGCGGACCGACGGCAGTGGGCTGCCCACGTACCAGGTCGGGCAGGAGACCTTCACCCAGCCGTACCTCAAGGGCGGCGGGCAGGCCATCATGGACGGGCCGACCTACCAGCGGGAGAAGGTCGACACCAACAGCGGGGTGGCCTGGCCGGCGTACTGGGACAACAAGTGGTTCATCGGCGACCAGTCCAACGCCAACAACCGGGTGGCGGTCACCGTCGACCCGGCCACGGTCGACGAGCACGGCGCGCCCGCGTTCGCCGAGGACCTGCGCCAGATCATCCGCGGCGGCTCCGGCGGCACCCAGCTCCAGTCCTGGATGGATGCCAAGTTCGGCCCGGACGGCGCGCTGTACCTGCTGGACTACGCCGGCGGCTTCTTCAGCCTGCACAGCAACCAGAAGCTGATCCGGATCGCCTACACCGGCGGCGAGGCGACGCCGCGGGCGAGCGACGCGTCCTGGCGGGCCGTCACGCCGAGCCAGCCGAGGACCGTGGCGTTCTCGGCGGCCCGGGCCGGCGGCGTGGCGTGGGAGTGGAACTTCGGTGACGGCAGCGCGCCGTCGCACGAGGCGAACCCCACGCACACCTACGCCGACTACGGCACCTACCAGGTCACGTTGAAGGTGACGTACGCCGACGGCCAGGTCTCCACCGCGAAGATCACCGTCACCGCCGGCTGCGCCGCGCCGGACACCCGCGCGACCGTGCGGATGCTCGACACCGACACCGGCGTGACCAACCACCAGGCCGGCGGCGGCTGCACCGTCAACGACCTGATCGACGACGAGCGGAGCTGGACCAACCACGGCCAGTTCGTCAGCCACGTCGCCGACGTGGTCAACGACCTGCGCGCCGACGGCGTGCTGGACAACCGGGAGGCGCAGAAGCTGAACACCGGCGCCGCCCAGTCGCCGATCGGCAAGGTGGCCGGCTACCGGCCGCTCTTCGACGGCACCGCCGGCTCGCTGGCCGACTGGCGGCAGGCGCCCGGCGGGTCGTTCACGTTGCAGGCGGACGGCACCATCCGCAGCTCCGGCGGGCTGGGGATGCTCTGGTACGCCAAGGACGAGTTCGCGGACTTCTCGCTGCGGCTGAAGTTCCGGGACGTCTCCGCGGGCACCACGTACGCCAACAGCGGGGTCTTCGCCCGGTTCCCGGACCCGCGGACCCCGCTGGACCAGCGGCCGGCCGGCAGCTGCGGCACGGTCGGCTCGGCCCGGTCGTCCCAGGCGTGGGTGGCGATCTACTGCGGTCACGAGATCCAGATCTACGACGGGCCCACCGGCGAGCCGCAGAAGACCGGGTCGATCTACAACTTCGATCCGCAGGGGCTCGACAAGGCCGGAGCGACCCCGAAGGGGACCTGGAACGACTACGAGGTCCGGGTGGTCGGCCAGCACTACACGATCATCCGGAACGGCGTGGTGATCAACGAGTTCGACAACACGCCGGGGAAGGCGTCGTCCCGGGCCGGTGACCCGCCGACCGACCTGCGGCAGTTCCTCAGCGGGTTCGTCGGGTTGCAGAACCACGGCACGAACGACCTGATCGAGTTCCGCGACGTACGGGTGCGCGACCTGTAGTCGCACCGGTGGCGCCGGGCACGGAATCCCTTCCGTGCCCGGCGCTCGCGGGTCAGCCCCCGACAATGCCCTTGCGGAAGTTCCGGCCCGTGCCGTCGGGTTGGTAGTTGTTCTCCACGTTGCCGGCCGCGTCCACCGAGAACCAGTGGACCGTGGTCCCGGCGGGCACCGTCAGCGTCTCCCCGCCCTCCCGGATGCCGGCGGAGGCGTAGAGCGTGGACGAGTAGGTCGGGACCGCACCGTCGAGGGTGTAGAAGACCGCCGCCGGCTCGGTCACCGTGAACGTCACGTCCACCATGCCCGGCGTGTCGCTCGGGGTCACCGACAGGCCGCTCGTCGGCCGCTGGTGGTCGGTGTCGAAGTCCCGGGCCACCCGCATCAGCTCGACCAGGCCGTTGGCGAACTCCATCGTCTCCTGGTGCGCCTCGTCCCAGGCCGGCTGGAACGACGTGCCGACCTCGAAGTTCCAGGCGTAGATGCCGTACTTGTACCAGAGCATGTCACCGGAGTTGCCGGCCGCCGAGTAGAGCACGTCGGAGATCGGGCCGGTGCGGGCCGGCGTCACGGCCATGTTGCGGTGCCGCTTGATGGCGGTGAGGATCCGCGACGAGGCGCCCCAGAAGAACGACTCCTCGGCGAGCGTCGGCCGCGGCGCCGAGACCCGGCCCGGCACGGCGTACGCCCCCGGCGACCACATGAAGTAGTTGCCGGAGGAGTGCAGGTTCATCGAGAACCTGATGTTCTCGTGCTGGGCCAGCCAGTCCAGGTTCCGGTTCTCCGGCTCGGACAGCTCGCTCGGCCCGGCGTGGGTGTCGCCGGTGCAACTGCTCGACGCGCCGGAGTAGCCGTCGAACAGGCTGTACTCGGTGTAGTTGCGGTTGTTGTCCACGCCCCACGAGTTGCGGGCCAGGGCGTCGGCCGCGCCGGTCAGCGGGCAGTGGTTGGTCATGTTCCGGCGCTGCGAGGCGAAGTCGTAGAACGAGTAGTGGCCGCCGTCCGGGTTGACCGACGGGGCGATCCAGATGTCCAGGTTGTTGAGCAGTTGCTTGGTCCGGCCGTCGTGGCCGTAGTTGCGCAGCAGCCGCTCGGCGCTCTCCACGGCGACCAGCGGCGGCACCCACTCGCGGGCGTGCTCCTGGGCGTAGGCGAGGACACCCGGCCGGGAGCCGTCGCGGTGCTTGCCGATCCGGATCGCGTACACCGGGTGGGGGTCGCGGGAGACCGTCGCGGGCGCCCGCAGGCCGTCGGTGAGCATGGTCCGCGCGGCCGGCGCCACCACGCCCGCGCCCGCGTTGCCGCGGTAGGTGTACGCCCGGACCAGCGTGCCGGCGCGGGCGTTGAGCGCCGCGACGACCTGGGCGGCGGTGCTGGTCAGCGCGCCGGCGGCGTCCGTCGCCAGGTGCACCCGGATATCGCGGCCCGTCACGGTCACCGCCAGCGGCTGGTTCGCGGCGCCCGGGTCGAGCAGCTCGACGGAGATGTCGTTGCCGCCCTGGTGCCCCCAGGCGAGCGAGTCGACCGCGACCCGCCCGGCGTTGGCGGTGCCGAGCACCGTCTGCGCCTTGCGGCGGTAGCCGTTCGTCTTGTACGGCAGCTTGACGATCTCGGCCAGGTCGGGGAACTCGGCGGCGAGCTGGTGGATCCGGGCGTACAGCTCGGTCGGTGTCAGGTAGCTGGTGACGAAGTCCTTCTGGTAGCCCGGGCCCTCCGGGTCGTCGGCCGGGATCGGCAGCCACTCCTTGACCTGGGCGACCGCCACCCCGCCGGTGGGACTGGTGATCCGGATCCGGTCCGGCCGGGCGGTCACCGCCGCCGCGCCCCGGTGGTAGAGGTAGACGCCGGCGTCCACGAAGCGGGAGATGGTCTGGCTGCCGCCCGAGCCGATCTCGGTGCCGGGGCCGCTGTCCCGCTGCACGGTGAGCGTGCTGGTCGAGGTCTGGCCCTGGGCCCACTTCGCCTCGACGGAGAGGATCTGGCTGGTGCCGGAGGTGTAGTAGTCGGCGCGGATGATCCGCACGTCCGCGGCGTCCGGGGCGGCCAGGGTCGCGGTGAACGCCTGGTTCTCCGCGACGTGGGCGGCGATCGTCGCCGCGCGTTCCTCGACCCGGTCTGCCGAGTCCGCGGCCCGGAAGACGACGTCGCCGAGCCGGTAGCCCCGGGCGCGCAGGGCCGCCGCCTCGCTCGGGGTGACCACCGCGTGGGCGACGATGCCCTCCTCGGTGCGGGAGACGTCATGGTCGAGGTCGACGCCGGTGGCGACGAGCCGGTCCAGCTCGGCGGAGTCGGCGAGCAGGACCTCGACCACGCTCGCCGCCTCGTCGGGCAGCCGGCTCAGTTCGGTGCTCCCGTCGGCCGGCGGGGTGACCGCGGCGGCCGGGCTGACCAGGATGAGGGCCGAGACGGCCGCGATCGCGACGACGGGTGCCCGCCAGCGGCGGGTACCGGGGTTGGGTAGGCGCATCGTTGCCCCTCTTCGTTCGTGGGTGGGAACTGCGGGCTTCGACGGTCGGCGGAATCGAGGTCGGGGTGCCCCGGAGGTCCGGTGCGACCAACGGATGAGGGCGGACGGGTCGACGGGCCGTGCCGGTGCGGCGGCGGGCGGCCCGGTGCCGCGAGATCACCTCGGAGCGGGTCGGTAGCGGGCGACTGGCCAGCGGATTGGCCAAATCCTGTGCCCACCCACCGTGCCCTGTCAACGACTGTCCGTTCCGGACCGCCGGGTGTCGGTCGGCCTGCGACAGGCGTAGGAGCCGGGCGCGGCCATCTTCCACAGGTGTCCGATGACCGGCACGTCCGTCGATCCGTAGGTTCGGGGCGACCGTCGCGGCGGCGTGCCTCCGGTACGCCGCCGACCGGCGGCCGCTGCGGGGAGGAGGAGCATGCGGATGCGAAGCGGAAGACATGCCTGGCGGGCCGCGGTGGTGGCCCTGGCGGTCGCCGTCACCGGCCTGCCGGCGACCGGCGCCCTGGCCCAGCCGGGCGCGGACGAGCAGGCCCGGCTGGTGATCGAGGGCGGGGTCACCCAGCCGGTGTTCGACTACGCCGACGCCGTCCGGGAACGGATCTTCGTCACCTCGGACGTGGACACCGACGGCGACGGCGCCCGCGACGTCGTGGCCATGGACATCATCCGGCCCCGGGCCAGCGAGAGCGGGCTCAAGGTGCCGGTGGTGATGGACGCCAGCCCGTACTACTCGACGGTCTGCCGGGGCAACGAGGGCGAGTGCAAGGCCGACGTCGACGGCGACGGGTTGAACGACACCTGGCCGCTGTTCTACGACAACTACTTCGTCCCGCGCGGCTACGCGGTGGTCCTGCTCGACATGATCGGCACCAACAACTCGACCGGCTGCCCGGTCACCGGCGGCCGGGCCGACAACATCAGCGCGCCGACGGCGATCGACTGGCTCAACGGGCGCCGGCCGGGCGTCGACGCCGCCGGCCGGGAGGTCGTGGCGGACTGGCACAACGGCCGCACCGGCATGATCGGCAAGTCGTACGACGGCACCCTGGCCAACGCCGCCGCGGCCGACGGGGTGGCGGGGCTGACCACCATCGTGCCGATCTCGGCCATCTCCAGCTGGTACGACTACTCCCGGAGCAACGGCCTGGTCACCCGGGCGAACAACTACTCGGGCAGCCTCTCGAACACAGTCACCAACCCGGCCCGCCGCGCGTACTGCGCCCCGGTGCGGGCCGCCCTCGGGCAGGGCGGCGACGACGCCACCGGGGACTACAACGACTTCTGGGCGGAGCGGGACTACGTGCCGCACGCCGACCGGGTGCGGGCCAGCGTCTTCGTGGTGCACGGCATCAACGACGACAACGTCCGCCCGGACCACTTCAGCAAGTGGTGGGCCGCGCTGGGCGAGCAGGGCGTGCCGCGCAAGCTCTGGCTGACCGGCACCGGCCACGTCGACCCGTTCGACTTCCGGCGGGGCGCCTGGGTGGACACGCTGCACCGCTGGTTCGACCACTGGCTCCAGGGCGTCGACAACGGGATCATGGGGGAGCCGGCCGTCGACATCGAGCGGGCGCCGGACGTCTGGGAGACCGCGCGCACCTGGCCGCTGCCGGACGCCCGGCCGACCCAGGTGTTCCTCCGGGCGCCCGAGGCCGGGAACGTCGGCGGGCTCGCCGTCCGCTCCGGCCCGGGCAACGGGTCGGCGACCTTCCAGGACACCCCCACGATGAGCGCCACCAACGCCATCCGCCACCCGTCGGACCCGGCGGCGAACACCGAGAACCGGCTGGTGTTCCTCTCCGCGCCGCTGACGGCGCCGCTGCACGTCTCGGGCACCCCGGTGGTGAGGATCAACGCCACGGTCGACGGTGCGGACACCAGCTTCGCCGGGATCCTCGTCGACTACGGCACCCGCCCGCGGTTCAGCACCAGCGGTGACGGCATCCGGACGCTGACCGACGAGGACTGCTGGGGCGCGTCGGCGACCTGGGGCGGCTTCCTCGAGAACGCCTGCTACCGGAAGACCGAGAAGACCGTCGCGGCCAACCCGCAGGAGCTGGTCACCAAGGGGATCATCGACGGCCTCAACCTGGACTCGCCGTCGGTGTCGACGCCGCTGGTGCCCGGGCAGAAGACCGCGGTCGACCTGAACCTGCTCCCCGAGGACTACGTCTTCGACGCCGGCCACCAGATCGGCGTGGTCCTGCTCGGCTCCTACTCCGGCTACAGCAGCCGGGCCAAGCAGACCCGGGCGCACATCACCGTCCACTTCGATCGCAGCCGGATCACCCTGCCGGTGGTCGGCGGCCGGACGGCGGCGGAGGCCGCCGGCCTGTAGGAGAGTCCGGGGCGGGGCGACGGCGCCCCGCCCCGGTCACCGTTCCGGCTGGTACCGGCCGGTGAGCCGGCCCAGCTTCAGCGCCAGGTGCAGGCAGAGCCGCTCGTTGCCGTCCTTGAGGTCGGTCCCGGCGAGCAGCTCCACCCGCTGCAGCCGGTAGTACAGCGTCGTCCGGTGCAGTCGCAGCCGTTCGGCGGTGGCGTGCGCGTTGCCGGCCAGGTCCAGGTAGACCTCCAGGGTCTCCAGCAGCACCTGGTGCGCCTCGTCGCCGAGCAGCCGGCCCAGCCCGGGGTGCACCCGCGCGACGTCCAGGTGACGGGCGTCCACCCCGGACAGCAGCCGGTAGATGCCCAGGTCGGCCCAGGGCACGACCGGGCCCAGAGCGGGCAGTTGCACGCCCACCCGGGCCGCCTGGAACGCCTCCTGGTAGGACAGGAGGCTGTCGTACAGCCGGGGCCGGCCGTCGCCGACGCCGAGCACCGTCCGGCTCACCGACGCCAGCCCCCGGGTGGCCGCGCGGAGGGCCTGGTCGAGGTGGGCGGCGGCGTCCTCGGCCGCCACCCGGCCGGTGGCCCGCCCGCCGCAGAGCAGCAGCACCCCGTGGTCGTGCCGGACCAGGTGCAGGGTCTCCCGGGACCCGACCCACTGCCGGGTGGCGACCAGCGCGTGCTCCAGGGCGATCCGGGCCGCGTCGTCCAGCACGTCGTCCCGGGCCACCGCGAGCTGGGCGACCAGCGCGGTGACCTGGCCGTCCCGGGCCACCACGCCCTCGGTCAGCAGCGACCGCACGGCCTCCCGCCGGGCCTCCGGGGACTCCACCAGGAGCGTCCGGGTGGCCTCCGCCTCCCGCTGCGAGGTCAGCTCGCCGAGCAGGTTCTCCCGGTAGAGGGCCAGCGACAGGTCCGGCATCGCCTCGGTCACCACCGAGATGTCCTCGTCGGTCATCCCGTCGACCGCGTCGATGAACCAGACGAAGCCCAGCAGCAGGTCCTGGTGCCGGATCGGCACGCAGACCCGGGGGAGCAGGTCCAGGTCGGGGCAGGCCGGGGTCCGGACCGGCTGCCGGGCCTCCATGATGCCGATCTCCCGGGCCCAGGCGATCACCTCCGGCGTGGTGTGCCGGCGCAGGATCGAGCTGCGGCGCACGCCGTCGATCACCCCGGTGTGTTCGCTGTAGACGACGACGCGCTGGCGCCGGTCCTCGATGAGCGCCGGACGCTTCACCCGCGCGGCGACCCGGTCGACGATGCGTTGCAGCTCCATGCGCATGCGCTTCCCCCGGACCGGCCCGGGTCCCGGCGGGGTCCCCGCACGGCGCGGGCCGGACGTGTGCTGGTAGGACCCTGGGCCTACCTTCCGATGATGTTGGCGGGCGCGCAATACCCCGCGACAGCCGTACCCGGCCGGCGCGGCGCGGTTCCGGCATCTGTCGGAAGACCGCGGCCCGGGACACCCCTAACGTGTGCGGGGCCGGTCCGCCGAGAAGGGAAACCGTCGTGGCCGCAACCAGACCCTGGCGGGGCGTCGTGGTCGCCCTCCCCACGCCGTTCCGGAGTGATCTCTCCGTCGACTACGACCGGCTCCAGGAGCACGTGCGGTGGCTGGGCGACGCCGGCTGCCGGGGCGTGACCCCGTGCGGCCCGCTCGGGGAGTACCCCGCGCTGTCCGAGGGGGAGCGCGCCGACGTGGTCCGCGCCGCCGTGGAGGCGGCGCCGCCGGGGTGCGCGGTGCTGCCTGCCGTCGGGGGGTACGGCAGCCGGCAGGCGCGCCACTGGGCCGAGCGGGCGCGGGACGCCGGAGCGCAGGCGGTGCTCGCCCCGCCACCGGTCGGCTACCCGGGCGGCCCCGCCGAGGTGGTCGCCCACTACCGGGAGGTGGCCGCCGTCGGGCTGCCGGTGGTGGTGTGCCGCGACCCGGCCGAGGCCACGGTGGACCTCACGCCGGACCTGCTCGCCCGGATCGCCGAGACCGACGGTGTGGTGGCGGTACGCGAGGACGACGTCCGCCGGCTGCACCGGGTCCGCGACCTCTGCCCCCACCTCGACGTGCTGGCCGGCGCCGACGACGTGCTGCTGGAGCTGACCGTGTGCGGCGCGACCGGGTGGCTCGCGCGCTGCCCCAACGCCCTGCCCGGGCTCTGCCTGCGCCTGCACCGGCTCTGCGCCGACCGTGACCTGACCGCCGCGCTGCCGCTCTACGCCCGGTTGCACCCGCTGCTCGGCTGGGGCGCCCGCACCGAGGGGGTGCAGGCCGTGAAGCTGGCCATGGGGCTGGCCGGCCGGTACGGCGGCCCGTGCCGGCCACCCCGCGGCGCGCTGCCACCGGAGCTGGAGGAGCGGCTGTGCCGGGACCTGCGGCGGGCCGAGCGGGCCGAGCGGTCCGACGCCGGGCCGGTGCCCGCGGCGTGACGTCCTGCACGTGTCGGAAGTCGCCGGTCCACCTGCCGACATCTGCACGGTGACCGCCGCGCCGGCCGGCTCCTAGGGTCGGGATCGGGCGTGATCAATGCGGACGGTGAGCGCCCCTGATCGCCCCGCCCACTCCAGCCCCTGACCTGAGAGGTGACTCGATGCACCTTCTGCCCACCAGGCGTGCGGTGTGGCGCTCGGTGCTGGCCGCCGCCGTCACGACCGTCCTGGTCGCGACCGGCGCCGCCGGGCCGGCCTCCGCCGCGCCGGGCGCCCCGCCGGACGCGCCCGCCCCGTTCCAGCCGCTCGACCCCCAGCGCTGGCAGAACCCCGACACGATGACCTGGGACGACTACCGGCAGGTGCCGAACCGGAACTGGGCCGACCCGGCCGTGCGCGGCTCGGTCCGCAACTTCAAGATCGCGCTGGTCACGCTGGACTATGTGGACCAGCCGTTCGTCATCACCCAGCCGGCCGGCTCCACGGTCTTCGGCAACCCGCAGGCGACCGCCGCGAACGTGCCCCGGACCCAGGTCGCGGGGTTCTACACCGACTTCCTCAACAAGCCGGGCGACCTCAACCGGGGCCACACCCTGCACGAGTACTGGATGCAGGACTCCAACGGCCGGTACGGGGTGGACCTGACCGGCTTCGGCCCCTACGAGATGCCCTCGAAGTCCTACCAGTACGGCATCGACAACCGCTTCAACCCCGGCGCCTGCCCCGCCGGGGAGACCTGCAACCGGAACATCCGCACCGACGGGCTTGGCGCCTGGCGGGCGGCGGTCGGCGACGCGGTGGCCGACAGCTTCGAGCTGGTCTTCATCCTCTCGGCCGGCCAGGACGAGTCCTCGACCTGGCAGGAGTTCGGCCAGATGATGTTCCAGACCAAGGAGGACGTGCCGGACGCGTGGGGCCCGCCGGATCCCGCCCTGCCCAACCACGCGAGCACCCGGTACGTCGAGTGGACCTCGTGGAAGGCGGCCGCCAGCATCTGGCCGAACGCCGGCGGCGGCTCGTCCACCCAGGCGGAGAGCTCCGGCATGGGCGTGTACGCCCACGAGCTGAGCCACCTGCTCAGCATCGCCGACAACTACAACAACCCGTACGGCACGCCGTTGCAGCGCGCGTACACCGGCATCTGGAGCATGATGTCGCGCGGGTCGTTCAACGGGCCCGGCGGGCCGCACACCCGCTGGCAGATCCCGCCGGTCAACGGCGGCTCGATGGGATCGCTGCACACGGTACGGGACAAGCTGAAGATCGGGCTGCTCGGTGAGGAGCACGTGCTGCGGCTGTCCCGGGAGGGGCTGGCCACCTCCGGAATGGTGGTCGCCGACGTGACCGCCCGCGCCGTGGACGCCGGCCCCGGCGGGCTGACCGGCCTCAACATCGCGATGAACGAGGACCGCTCGCCGAAGTGCGTCGTCACCACCGACCCCCTGTGCGACGGTGGCAGGTACAACAACTACACCGTCGAGGTCGTCGACCGGATGGGCGCGGACTCGTTCACCCCGGACAGCGGCGTGCTGATCAGCAAGACCAAGAACGCCGACAGCGCGCCGTTCGTGTGGGTGGTCGACGCCAACCCGCAGGACATCGACATGGTCGACTTCTACCAGCCGAACGGCACCCCGCAGAAGATCACCATGGGCGACTACCGGCAGCTGTCCGACGCGCTGTTCCACGCCGGCGCCAACTCCGGCAGCGAGTACGAGTACGTGGACGAGGCCAACCGGCTGCACTTCTACGTGCTCAACCTGCGCCGGGACGGCGACGGGGTGCTGTCCTACACGGTGGCCGTCCGGTCGCTGGACGGCGCCGGGCCCAGCGAGCACGGGGTGGCACTCTCCAAGGGCCACCTGGTGACCCGGGGCGAGCCCACCGGCAGGGGCGCGACCTGCACGTTCGACCTGACCAACACGGGGACCCACGTGGCCGGCGGGCAGCCGCACCCGGAGGACGCCGGCGCGTACCTGACGTCGGACGTCTACCGGCTCTCGGCGACCGTCGGTGGCCAGGGCTGGCGGGTGGAGCTGCCGAACGAGCTGGCCACGGCCGAGTTCGGGGCCAGCACCCCGGTCGCCGTCTCGGTCGGGGCCGGCTCCGGCGCGACCGCGACCACCCTGGTGACGCTCACCGCCACCTCGGAGAGCGACCCGAGCAGGACCGTGACCAGCCAGTGCCGGGTCGAACGGCCCCGCGCGCTGCTCGGCTGACCCTCCCCCGGGGCGGTGCGGACCGCGTGCCGCGCCGCCCCCGGGCCGGCCCGACGAACTGGAGGACAGATGCGCCGCCTGCTGGCAGCGCTGGTGCTGCCGCCGTTGCTCACCGGTGCGCTCACCGCGTGCGGTGACGCCGAGGAGGCCCGGTCGGCGATGACCGTGCGGGTGCTCGTCCGGGACATCAACATCCGGCCGGCGGGCGTCGAGTGCGCCGGGACCGGCCCCTACACCCACTTCCACAACCGGGCGCCGTTCCAGGTGGTCGACACCGCCGGCCGGACGCTCGCCGAGGGCGCGCTCTCACCGGGCCGGTCGGTGGCGACCTTCGCCGAGGACCTGGAGGTGCCGCGCGTGCCGACGTACTGCGAGTTCGCCGTGCCGGTCGACCTGGCCGCGCGGGACGCCTACCGGCTGGTCGTCGACGGGCACCCGCCGGTCGACCTCACCCCGAACGACAGCGAGGGACCGGCGCTGGTCGCGGTGGTGCCGTCGTGACCCGGGGGTACGCCGCCCGCCTGACCGCCGCCGGGCTGGTGCTCGCGGCGGCGCTGGCCGCGGCCGGCTGCTCCGGCGGCGGCGACGCGCCGGCCCGGCCGGAGCCGGTCGCCGGTGACGGCCGGCGCGCTCACCGACGGCAGCCGGGTGGTCCTCGCCGAGCTGTGGGCCGACCGCCCGGTCGTGCTGGTCTTCTTCACCTCGTGGTGCACGCTCTGCGCCGACCGTCAGGCGGCTCTGAGCGAGCTGGCCCGCCGCCACCGGAACGAGATCGTCTTCGTCGGGGTGGCCACCGAGGACAAGCCCGCGGACGTCCAGCGGTACCTGCGGGAGCACCGGGTCGCGTACCCCGTCGCGCTGGACGCCGACGGCGCGATCTGGCGGTCGTACGCGGTCCGGGAACCCCCGGCCGTGGTGGTCGTGGCCAAGGGCGGTGCGCTGCTGCGCGGCTGGCCGGGGGGCGTGGACGCGGCGACCCTCGACGCCGAGCTGCGCAGGCTCGTGCTCGCGCCCTGACCGGCGGCGTCCGCGTCGGGCACCAGCAGCTCCGGCGGTTCCTGCCCCATCGGTTCCTGCTCCGCCGCGTGCTCAGCGATCCAGCCAGGCCGGCGGGTCGCCGCCCCAGCGGGTCGGCGGGCTCGCCCAGGTACGCCGACCGCCGGGCACCGTGACCGGCGGCAGCGCGTACCGGAGGCGGCCCGCGGGAGCGTCCCGCTCGGCGCACCAGGGTTCCGGGTCCGGCGGGGCGGCGGCCGGCACCGGCCCGGCCGGCAGGTCGTGCCGCAGCCACCGGGCGGTACGCGCCAGCGAGAGCTCGGCGGTCCAGGCGCCCCCGTCGCCGGCGCGCAGCGCCAGCGCCCGGAGCACCGCCGCGGCGAGCAGGTAGCCGGTGCCGTGGTCGAGCGCCTGGGCGGGCAGCACCCCCGGCGTGCCGTCCGGCCGCCGCTCGATCTCGGCGATGCCGGTGGCGGCCTGCACCAGGCTGTCGAAGCCGCGCCGCCCGGCCCACGGGCCGGTGTCGCCCCAGGCCGACAGCCGCGCCACCACGAGGTCGGGGCGGTGCCGGCGCAGCGCCTCGGGCGAGAGACCCCACCGGTCCAGCGCTCCCGGCCGGTAGCCGGTGACCACCACGTCGGCGTCGGCGAGCAGCGCCGCGAACCGGGCCCGGTCGGCGTCCCGGCCCAGGTCGAGCAGGGTGGACCGCTTGCCGGCGTCGGTGTCCAGGTGCTGCGGCTCCAGCTCCGGCAGCCCGGGAGAGTCGACGCGCAGCACGTCGGCGCCGAGCAGGGCCAGGAACCGGGTGGCCACCGGACCGGCGATCACCCGGGTCAGGTCGAGCACGCGTACCCCGGCGGCGGGCAGTCCGGCCGGCGCGGGTGACGCCGTACGGGCCGCCGCCGGTGCGTCGGCGCGTAACCGGACCAGGGGTTCCGCCGCGACGGCCGCCGCCTGCGGATGCGCGTCCCACCCGGCCGGCGTGCGGGCGGCGACGGCGAGCCCGCCCGCCGCGGTCACCCGCTGCTCGACCTCGGCCGCCGGGTGGGCGCCGATCCGCTCGCCCACCGTCGCCACCAGGGCGTCGTCGTCGGCGCGCGCCGGGTCGAGGTCGAGCGCGGCCAGCAGCCGCCGCCGGTGGTGCGGGTAGTTGGCGTGGGTACGCACCCAGCCGTCGGCGGCCGGCCAGAACCGGGACAGCGGGGCGAAGCCGCTGAACGCCCGCCCGTCCACCCGCAGGTGCCGGTCGCTGGTGAAGGAGACCGCCACGGCGCGGCGGTCCACGGCCAGCGGGCCGTCCGTTCCGGCCCCGCGGGCCCGGGCCAGCTCCAGGGCGGCCAGCCCGGCGGCGGCGACGCAGGCCACGGCCAGGTCGGTGACCGGCAGCCGGGCCGGCAGCACCCCGGCGGGACCGGCCGGCCGCACCGCCGCGACGGCGGCCGGGTCCCCGCCCAGCGCGGCCCAGGCCGACCGGATCGCGTCAGTCGTCGGGTTCGTCACGCCGACGATCATCGCACCGCCCGGCGGCGGCCCCGCGCTCAGCCGGGTCGCCGGGTCTTCGAAGGCGAC
>NZ_JBSSLX010000049.1:0-33363 GCF_053890995.1 Micromonospora sp. I033
TATAAGAGACCAGGTTCCAGGTCCAGGGCCAGGGCGGCGGCCTCCTCCAGGGGGAGGGCGGCACCGGTGGCGTAGGCGGCGTCGAACGTGGCGTCACCGAGGGTGCGCCGCAGGTCGGCCTGGCACGCCAGCCAGTAGGGGCCGTGGATACCCGGAGTGGCGCGGAGGCTGGCCCGGGTGGCCTGGGCCGCGCCGAAGAGCCGCGCCGCGGTCACCGGCTCCCCGCCCAGCGCGCAGCGCACCGCGATGGCGTTCAACGTGTCGCAGGCCCGGCCCAGGTAGCCGTGGCTCATCCGGGACCGGAGCGCCACCAGCAGGTGCTCGTGCGCGGCGACCAGGTCGCCCCGGGCCAGCGCCACCAGGCCGAGCAGCATGTCCACCGACCGACGGCCCCGCTCCACCGGGCGGGCCGCCTCCACCGGGCGGGCCGCGCCGAGCACCTCGGCCGCCTCGTCCAGCGCGCCCCGGCGCCACAGCAGCTCGGCGAGGTTGTAGACGGCGAGCAGGGCGTCGGAGACCACGTCCTGGGCGTACGCCCAGTCGAGCACCTCCCGGCAGACCCGCTCCGCCTCGACGAACTGTCCCATGTCGACCAGCGGCGCGGCCCGGCCCGCCAGCACCCGGGCGAGCAGGCCCAGGTCGCCGGCCTGCCGGGCGGCCGCCTCGGCCCGTTGCGAGTAGCGCAGCTCCTCGGCGAACTCCCCGTCCGCCCCGGCGTGCAACGAGTGCATGTGGTACGCCGCCGCCAGCTCGGCCTCCGGGATCGGCTCCCCGGTCTCGGCGATCCGGCCGTAGAGCCGGAACAGCCACAGCCGCCCCTCCCGGGCCAGCCCCCGCTCCCGCCACCACTGGTCCAGCCCGCCGGCCAGCCGCAGCCCCGAGCGGGCGCTGCCGCCGGTGGCGCACCAGCGCAACGCGGCCCGCAGCTCCCCGGCGAGCGGGTCGAGCGCGTACAGGGAGAGGGTGACCGGGCGGCCGTCCGGACCCAGGTGGGCGCGCTCCAGGGCGTGCCGGGACCAGGCGACGTGCCGGTCCCGGGCGGTCTGCTCCTCGCCGGCCTCGATCAACCGCCGGGCCGCGTACGCCCGGATCGGGTCCAGCATCCGGTAGGTGCTGCCCGAGGCGTGCGGCTCCGCCAGCACCATCGACTTGTCCACCAGCACCGACAGCGGATCGAGCGGGTCGTCGTCGAGCAGCCACTGCACGGTCGGCAGGTCCACCGGGCCGGCGAAGACGGCCAGCCAGCGCAGCAGCCGGGCCGAACGCGCCCCCAGCGTCCGGTACGACCAGGTGACCGTGGCCTGCATGGTCAGGTGCCGCTCGTTCGCCGAGCGCTGCCCCGCCCGGCTCGCCGGCGTGGCCGGAGCGGCCCCGGTCGCGGCGGCCACCAGATCGACGGTGTCCTGCTGGTTACCGGTCCAGCCGGCCTCCACCGGGGCGGCCTCCAGCTCCTCCCGCCCGGCGTCCAGGGTGCCCAGCATGTCGTCGAGCCGCTCGGCGAGCTGCCCGGCCGAGAGCACCCGCAGCCGCGCGGCGGCCAGCTCGATGGCGAGCGGCAGCCCGTCCAGCCGGCGGACCACCCGGCGCAGGTCGGCCTGCTCGGCGGGCTCCGGCGCCCGGCCGCCCCGCGCCGCCGTGGTGCGGTCCAGCAGCAGGGCCACCGCGTCGCTCTCCCCGCCGTCCGGGCCCGGGTCCACCGAGAGCGGCGGGATCCGCCACACCACCTCGCCGGGCACGCCGAACGACTCGCGGCTGGTGGCCAGCACCCGCACGCCCCGGCCACCGGACAGCAGCCGGGAGATCACCTCGGCCGAGGCGGCCGGCTGGGCGTCGCAGGTGTCCAGCACGACCAGCATCCGCCGGGCCGCCGCGTACTCGACCAGGGTGTCCACCATCGGGCGGCCGGGCTCCGGGCGGAGCCCGAGCACGGCGGCGATCTCGAAGGCGACCAGCCCCGGGTCGGTCACCGCCGCGACGTCGACGAACCACACCCCGTCCGGGTACGCCTCGACCACCCCGGAGGCCAGCTCCACGGCCAGCCGGGTCTTGCCCGCCCCGCCCGCGCCCAGCACGGTCACCAGCCGGTACGTCTCGACCAGCCGCCGCAGCTCGGTCCGCTCGGCCTGCCGGCCGACGAACGAGGTGACCTGGGTGGGCAGGTTGTGCGCCACCGCGTCGGCGGTCCGCGGTCGCGGGAAGCTCCGCTCCAGGCCGGGCGCGACGAGCTGGAACAGCCGTTCCCGGTCGTCGAAGCCGCGCAGCCGGTGCAGCCCGAGGTCCAACAGGGACGCCCCGTCGGGCAGCGGGTCGGCGTGCCGGGCGGTCGCGGCCGAGCAGAGCACCTGTCCACCGTGGGCGGCGGCGGCCACCCGGGCCGCCCGGTGCACCTCGGGGCTGGCGTACTCGCCGTCGCGGGGTTCGGCGAAGCCGGTGTGCAGGCCCATCCGGACCCGGGGCGCGGCCTCCGGGGTGGGCCAGTCGTGGCCGGCCAGCGCGAGTTGCGCGGTGAGGCAGGCGTGCACCGCCGTGGCCGCGTCCGGGAAGGCGAGGAAGAACGAGTCGCCCTCGGTCAGCAGCTCCGCCCCGTCGGTGCCGGCCAACGTGTGGCGCAGCAGCCGGCGGTGTTCCCGCAGCACCGGGCGGTAGCCCGGACCGAGCAGCTGGGCCAGGCGCGTGGAGCCCTCGATGTCGGTGAAGACGAAGGTCACCCATCCGCTCGGGAGGTGGATCCGTGGCGACATGCGTGGAACCTCCGCCCCGTGACGTCGGCTTCATGCTGCCCTATGGTCGCGCGGTCACGCATCGTGAGAACGGCCGGGCAGATTCCGACTCAAGGTGCCAAAGGATCACACGGGCGGCAAGCCGGATCGACCGGCGGGCCGAGGGCGCACCGGCCGTCAGCAGCCGCAGGCGCCGCCGCAGCAACCGCCGCCGGCCGGTGCGGACGCCCCGCCGACCGGGCCGGACCCGCCCCGCCCGGTGACCGCGACGGTGGAGAGCAGCTTCACCGTGTCGGCGTGTCCCTGCGGGCAGGAGGCCGGCCGGCCGGCGTCGGCCATCGGGCGGTTGACCTCGAAGGTGTCGCCGCAGGCGCGGCAGCGGAAGTCGTAGCGGGGCATGCCATCAGCGTACGGCGGACCTGACGCGTCGGCAGCCATGGGTGATACTCGACGGGTGGTGGACGGCGAGCAGCGATCGACGGTTCGGCCCCTGCGACCGGCTGCGCCGCCCGACGGGGGCGCCGGCCCCGTCCCCCGCCCGCGCCGCGACGCCGCACCCGACCCGGCCGCCGACACCAGGGCCGAACCCAAGAGGGAGCCGGCCGACCCGACGGCGAAGCCGGCTGACCCGAAGACCGAGCCGGGCGATCCCAAGACGGAGCCGGGCGACCCGGCGACCGAGCCGGGCGATCCCAAGACGGAGCCGGGCGACCCGGCGACCAAGCCGGGCGGGACGAAGGCGGAGTCGGGCGACCCGGCGATCGAGCCGGGCGAGACGAAGGCGGAGTCGGGCGACCCGAAGACCGAGCCGGGTGCCGCTCCGGTCGCCCCGGCCGGAACGCCGGCGGCCGGCCGACGGCGGCGGGTGCCGTTCGCGCACGCGGTCCGGGTGCCGCCCCGGCAGCTCGCCGCCGGCGCGGCCCGGGCCACCCGCGCCTGGTCGCGCCGTCCCAGCGGGCGCACCACGCTGCCCGGCCTCTTCCTGCTCGCCCTGGTCGCGGCCACCGCCGTCGCCGGCGCGGTGCTGGTGCCCGCGGCGATCCGCACGCCGCGGCCGGTGGCCGTCGACGCCACCACGAACGCCCCGGTCCAGGGCGTGCCCCAGGCCGGCGTGGTGCCCGGGGCGACCGGTGTGCCGGTGACCCCCGGCGCGACCGGGCTGCCCGGCACCGTCGGCCCGACCGGTACGGCCACGCCCGGCGGCACGCCGACCGGTCCGGTCGTCGGCCCGGGGGTTCCCGGCCGGCCGGCCGACGCGCTGGCCGGGTGGGCGCAGCAGGTCAGCGCGGCGACCGGGATCCCGCCGGTCGCCGTGCAGGCGTACGGCTACGCCGAGCTGGTGCTCGCCCAGACCCAGCGCAGCTGCCAGTTGAGCTGGACCACGCTGGCCGCGATCGGCTACGTCGAGTCCCGGCACGGTGCGGCCAACGGCGCCACCCTCCTGCCCAACGGCATCGCCGAGCCGGAGATCCTCGGCGCCCCGCTGGACGGGCAGGGCGGCCGCTCCCGGATCCTCGACACCGACCAGGGGCAGCTCGACCACGACCGGGTCTACGACAAGGCCCTCGGCCCGATGCAGTTCATCCCGAGCACCTGGCAGGAGATCGGCGCGGACGCCGACAACGACAACGTCCGGAACCCGCACGACATCGACGACGCGGCCCTCGCCGCCGGCCGCTACCTCTGCAAGGGTGGCCGGAACATGACCATCCCGGGCGACTGGTGGGGCGCCATCCTGTCCTACAACGATGTGCGCCGCTACGCCCAGGACGTCTTCGACAAGGCCGACGAGTACGGACGGCTGAGCGGTACGTGACGTGACCGGTCGCATACATTCGCGGACCAGACCCTTCCCCCGGGCTGCCGTTGACGGCAAGCTAGACGGGTGATGGTGCGCGAGTGGGACCCTCGGACCGCGTCGTCCGCCGAGATCGCGTCGCTGCTGGACACGCTGAACGCGGTGCTGGCGGCCGACCTGCCGCACGATCCGCCCTGGCGGGAGAGCTCCCTGCGGGAGTACCTCTCCGAGGTGATGCCGGGTGAGCGCCGGATCTCCTGGGTCGCCGAGGCCGACCCCGCCGCCGACGGCACCCCCGGGCCGATGCTCGGTCACGTCAACGTGCTGCTCCTCGGCGGCATCGGCGTGCTCGAGGTGCTGGTGCACCCGAGTGCCCGGCGCGGCCGGCTCGGGCGCGAGCTGGTCCGGGTGGCCGCCCGCCGGGTCTGGGACGAGGGCTTCCAGTCGATCGGCGTCGAGGTGGTCGGCGACACCCCGGCCGTGGCGTTCTACGAGGCGCTGGGCTTCACCCGCGAATACGTCGAGACCCGCAGCGTGCTCGACCTGGGCGCGGTGGAGTGGCCGGCGCTGGCCGAGATGGCGACCGAGGTGGGCGCCGGCTACCACGTCGAGTTCTGCCCGGGCGGGCCGCCGGACGACCTGATCGAGGCGTACGCGCGGGCGAAGGCCGAGGTGCGCGACGTCGACGACGGCGAGCTGCGGCCCAGCTCCTACGACCCGGAACGGCTGCGGGCCAGCCTCGACACGCTGCACCGGCGGGGCATGAAGCCGTACATCGTGCTGGCCCTGCACGAGCAGACCGGCGAGGTGGCCGGGCTGACCGAGGTCGTGGTGCCGGCGCAGCACCCGACCCGGGCCGACCAGTACGACACCATCGTGGTCCGGGACCACCGGGGCTACGGCATCGACCGGGCCATCAAGGCCCGGATGCTGCTGGAGCTGCGCTCGGCCGAGCCGGAGCTGGCCGAGGTGCAGACCTGGAACGCGCAGGCCAACGAGGCGATGTTGAAGGTCAACGCGGAGCTGGGCTACCGCCCCGACCGGGACTGGTGCGAATACAGCGTCGACGTGGCCGAGCTGGTGCACCGGCTCGACAGCCCGCGCTGACGGATATTCACCAAACGGCTGCCCGGGGGATGGACGGCGGACCCGGAGGGCACTTAACGTGCGTTAGTTCCTGTCCACCCATCGTGGAGGCTCCATGCGCCCGCGCCGCACCTTCGCCGCGCTCGCGACCACCGCCGCCGTCTCCGTCACGGCCATCGGGATCGCACCCCCCGCGGCCAGCGCCGCGCCCACCGACCTGTTCATCTCCGAGTACGTCGAGGGCCTGTCCAACAACAAGGCCGTCGAGCTGTACAACGGCACCGGCGGCCCGATCGACCTGGCCGCCGCCGGCTACCAGCTCCAGCTCTACTTCAACGGCGCCACCACCTCGACGAACGTGCCGCTGACCGGCACGGTCGCCGCCGGTGACGTCTTCGTCTTCGCCGCCTCGACCGCCGCGCCGGCGATCCTCGCCCAGGCCGACCAGACCTACGGCAGCTCGCTCTACAACGGCGACGACGCGATCGTGCTGCGCAAGGGCACGACCGTGGTCGACTCGATCGGCCAGGTCGGCGTCGACCCGGGCAGCGAGTGGGGCACCGGGCTCACCAGCACGGCCGACAACACGCTGCGCCGGCTTCCCTCGGTGAGCGCCGGCGACACCGACCCGGGGGACCCCTTCGACCCGGCGACGCAGTGGGCCGGCTTCGCCACCGACACCTTCGACGGGTTGGGCAGCCACAGCATCGACGGCGGCGGCCCGGTCGACCAGGCGCCGACGCTGACCTGCGGCGGCACGCTGGTCCTGGAGGCGGGCGCCACCGCGACCCGTCAGGTCTCCGCCACGGACGCCGACGACACCGTCACCGACCTCGCGGTCACCGCGGTCAACCCGGCGCCGGCGAGCGGCTCGATCAGCCGTACCGCGTTCACCCCGGCCGCCGCGGCCGGCGGCACGGCCACCGCCACGCTGACCGCCACCGGCCTCCCGGCCGGCGCCTACTCGGTCACCGTCACCTCGACCGACGCCGAGGGCGGCACCGCGACCTGCACGCTGACCGTGCAGGCCACCGCCGTGCTGTCGGTGGGCGAGGTGCAGGGCCGCACCGGTGACGACGAGGACGGCCGCACCGACCGGTCGCCGCTCGCCCCGGCCAGCGGCAACGGCACCAGCTCGATGCTCTACGACGTGCGCGGTGTGATCACCCAGAAGTCGCTGACCCGCAGCTCCGCCGGGGCCGACCAGTGGGGCTTCTACCTGCAGAGCCGCACCGGCGCCGAGGACGGCGACCCGCTCACCTCGGACGGCATCTTCGTCTTCATGGGCTCGTTCACCACCCTGATCGGCGGCTACGCGCCGACCGTCGGCGACGAGGTGGTGCTGCGCGGCCGGGTCTCGGAATACTTCAACCAGACCCAGCTCTCCAGCGCCTCGCTGGTGCGCAAGCTCGACTCCGGCCTGGACGTGGACACCGCCGTGCGCGTGGACGACGCCCGGCCGCCGGCCGACGCGGCCGCCGCCGGCCGGTTCTGGGAGCGGCACGAGGGCGAGCGGATGCGGGTCCGTTCCGGCAGCGGGGTCTCCGCCCCGCGGCACATCTTCGCGTCCACCCTGGACTCCGAGATCTACGTGCTGGACCGCGAGGACCCGATCATGAAGCGGTCCGACCCGTACGCCCGCCGGGTGTTCCGGGACGCGCACCCGCTGGACGACATCCCGGGCACGCTCTTCGACAACGGCAACTACCAGCGCATCCTGCTGGGCGCCGGCGGCGTGAAGGCGACCGCCGGGGACTCGACCGCGCTGCTGCCCGAGGCCCGCACCTACGACACGCTGACCGAGGACGCCTACGGCGCCATCTCGTACGCGTTCAGCAAGTACAGCGTGCAGCCCGAGCAGCTCACGCTGACCGGTGGCGCGGACCCTGCGGAGAACAACCCGCCGCAGCCGGCCGACCGGAACAGCGAGGTCGCGGTCGCCACCTACAACGTGGAGAACCTGTACGACTACCGGGACGACCCGTTCGACGGCTGCGACTTCGCCGGCAACTCGGGCTGCACCGGGGTCAGCCCGCCGTTCGACTACGTGCCGGCCAGCGAGGCGGCCTACACCGACAAGCTGGGTGTGCAGGCGCGGCAGATCACCGGCGCCCTGCACAGCCCGGATCTGGTGCTCGTGCAGGAGGCCGAGGACCAGGACATCTGCACGGTGGCCGACGGCAAGCTGGCCTGCGGCGACACGAACAACGCCGACGGCGCGCCGGACACCGTCCAGGAGCTGGCGCTGGCCATCGCGGCCAACGGCGGCCCCGCCTACGCGGCGGCGTACGACCGGACCGGCGCGGACGCCCGGGGCATCGCCTCGGCGTTCCTCTACCGCACCGACCGGCTGACGCTGGCCGAGGCGACCGCCACCGACCCGCTGCTGGGCTCGGCGCCGACCGTGCAGTACCGCTCGGCGGCCCTGCCGTCGAACACGGACGTGCAGAACCCGAAGGGGTTCAACGCCGTGCTGCCGGCCGACGTCGACCGCTCGACCGGGGTGGACGGCAGCAACGTCTACACCCGGGCGGTCCAGCTGGCCAGGTTCACCGTGGCGGCGGCACCCGGCTCGGCCGAGCACTTCACGCTCTGGGCGGCCACCAACCACTTCTCGTCCGGTCCGGACAGCCGGGTCGGGCAGCGGCGGGAGCAGGCCGCGTACGGGGCGGCGCTGGTGCAGGCCGTCGAGGCGGCCGACCCGGACGCGCGGGTGATCTACGGCGGTGACCTGAACGTCTTCCCGCGTCCGGACGACCCGATCGCCACGGGGGCGAACCCGACGCCGTCGGACCAGCTCGCCCCGCTGTACCAGGCCGGCCTGCACAACCTGTGGGACGACCTGGTGGCCGACGTGCCGGCGGCAGCGTACTCGTACACCTACGACGGGCAGGCCCAGACGCTGGACAACCTCTTCGTGAACGACCCGCTGCACGAGGACCTGGTCCAGGTCCGCACGGCGCACATCAACGCCGACTACCCCACCGACGCCGAGGGCCTGGGTGACCGCGGGGCCAGCGACCACGACCCGCAGGTGGCCCGGTTCCGCTCCCGCGCGTCGCTGAGCGTCTCCGACGCGGCGGTGGCCGAGGGCGACAAGGGCGACGCGACCATGACGTTCACGGTGACCGTCTCCCGCCCGCTCTCGGAGCCGGCCCTGATCTGCGCCACCACCTACGGCACCACGGCGCAGGCCGGTTCGGACTACGACTCGTACGTGGGCTGCAGGACCCTGGCCGCCGGCCAGACCTCGCTGACCTTCCCGGTGACCGTCCGCGGTGACCGGAAGCGCGAGGCGGACGAGCAGCTCAAGCTGTACGTGGCGGGCGTGCCGGGGCTCCGGCTCGCCGACGTGACCGGCATCGGCACGATCCGCGACGACGACTGACCCTCGCACCGCGAAGCGGCCCGTCGCCCGGCTCACCGGCCGGACGGCGGGCCGTTCCGGTGTCCGCACCGCTGCGGGTCGCGCGGCGGGCGCGGGTAAGGGTCGGGGTCGCGGAGGCTCGGGGCGCAGAGTGACAATGAGCGACCGCACGTCCCGCGCGGGGACGCGGAGCGCCCGGCTGGGAAACCGGCACCGGCCGTCCCGTCCCCTCCCTGCGACGACCCGGGAACGAAACCCCCCTCCGGAGCGTGTACCGGACATGGGAAGCCACCCCTCGGCGCCGGCCGGTCCGCCGGACGTGCTGCCGCGCGACCGCGACACGCCCTCGCCTCTGTCGTTCGAGCAGTTCTATCGGGACCACGTGGACCGGATCCACCGCGCGCTCGCGCTGGCCGTCGGGGACACCGCGGTGGCCCGGGAGGCGACCGACGAGGCGATGGCCCGGGCGTACGCCCGGTGGGACCGGGTGCGCCGGCTGGACAACCCGGGTGGCTGGGTCTTCCGGGTGGGTCTGAACTGGGCCACCTCCTGGTGGCGGAAGGTGCGCCGGGAACGGCCACCGGCCGACGACCGGCATCCGGCGGCAGCTGCCCCGGACCCCGCCGGGCTGGCCGCCCGGTCGGCGCTGGAACTGCTGCCCGTGAGCCGACGCACCGTGATCGTCTGCCGGGTGCTGCTGGATCTCTCCACCGCCGAGACTGCGGCCGTGCTGGACCTGACCGAGGGCACCGTCCGCAGCCGTCTCTCCCGGGGGCTGGCCGAACTGCGGGCCGCGCTGATCGAGAAGGAGTGATCATGGACGTCGTACCCGAGGACCTGGCCGAGCTGGTCCACCGTGCCGCTCGCGCCACCGGATCGCACCCGGCGGACCTGGCGACCATTCGCCGGCGAGCCCGCGCCCGGCGTCGCCGCCGGAGCGGGACCGGCGCGGCCGGGCTGGTGGTGCTGATCGCCCTCACCGGAGGCGCCGTGCCGCTGCTCGTCCGCGAGCACCGACCGGCCGCGCCGGTCGCCGCCCCGTCGACGTCACCGACCGCTCCCGACTCGCCGCCGCCGACCCCGGCGCCGGCGCAGCGGCTGATGCTGAGTGGTGAAGGCGGCACCGTGCGACCGCACCGGGCCGGCCCGGAGATCGGTCTGCTCGGCGGCGTCGCGGACGAGCTGCGCAGCGACGGCTCGGTGGTCCGGCACCGGGTTCCCGCCGGTTGGCAGGAGTCCGTCGCGCTGTCCGACGGTCGGCTGGTCGGCCTCAAGCTCACCGACCTCATGCCCGGCGAACGGCGGACGGACGGCCCGGACGTGGCGGGCCTCTCGATCCGGCTCATGGTGCTGGGCGCGGACGACCGGGTCGACATCAGCCGGGAGGTCCGGACCAGGGGGCAGGGCCTGAAGCTGGCCGGCGCCGACGAGCGGTACGCCTACCTGGTCCGAGGCGGTGTGGGCCTGGTGGCTCACGAGCTGACCACCGGCCGGGAGAGGACGTTGATCCCCGTTCCGGCCAGCGCCGACGACGAGCTGCCGTTCCGCGACGCGGCGCTGGCGGCGGGCCTGGTGGTGTCGGTGACCGGCCCGCCCGACATGACGCGCTGCCAGCTCGACGTGCGTCGACTGGCTGACGGAAACCGGCTGCCCCGCCTCACGGTGGACGGCGAGTGCGCGCCGTCGATCCGGCTCTCCCCGGACGGCAGTATGGTCGCGGTCCCCTACCGCCGACCGGTCGGGCGAGACCTGGAGTACCGGCTGGCGGTTCTGGACACCGCCACCGGACGGCGCCGGGCCGACGAGCCGCTCGGCACGGCCGGCGCGACCTACGGCCTGACGGACGGCGGGACGTGGGGCACCGCCTGGACCGACCACACCACCGTCCGTGTGGTGTGGGCGCAGCTACCGGACCCGCCCCGGAAGGTCTACTCGGTCGCGGAGCTGGCCCGGGTGGTGACGATCGCCGTTCAGTAACGCTGGCGGAGCAGCTGGGCCGCCTCGACCGCCCAGTAGGTGAGGATGATCTGCGCGCCGGCCCGGCGGATCGAGGTGAGCGTCTCCAGGATCACCCGCTCGCGGTCGATCCAGCCGTTCGCGGCGGCCGCCTCGACCATCGCGTACTCGCCGGAGACCTGGTAGGCGGCGACCGGGACGTCGACGGCGTCCCGGACCGCCGCGACCACGTCGAGGTAGGGCAGGGCCGGCTTGACCATCACCATGTCGGCGCCCTCGGCGACGTCCAGCTTCACCTCGCGCAGCGACTCCCGCAGGTTCGCCGGGTCCTGCTGGTAGGCGCGCCGGTCGCCCTCCAGGGCCGACTCGACGGCGTCCCGGAACGGGCCGAAGAAGGCGGAGGCGTACTTGACCGCGTACGCGAGGATCGAGACGTCCTGGTGCCCGGCGGCGTCCAGGGCCCGGCGGACCACGCCGACCTGGCCGTCCATCATCCCGGACGGCCCGACCACGTGGACCCCGGCGTCTGCCTGGGCGACCGCCATCCGGGCGTACGCCGCCAGGGTGGCGTCGTTGTCCACGGCGCCGTCCGGGGTGAGCAGGCCGCAATGCCCGTGCGAGGTGAACTCGTCCAGGCAGAGGTCGCTCATCACCACGGTGGCATCGCCGACCTCGGCGATCACGTCCCGGATGGCCACGTTGAGGATGCCGTCCGGGTCGATGCCGCCCGACCCGGTCTCGTCCCGCGTCGCCGGCACCCCGAAGAGCATGATCCCGCCGACCCCGGCCTGGACCGCCTCGACGGCGGCCTTGCGCAGCGAGTCCCGGGAGTGCTGGAGCACCCCCGGGAGCGACGCCACGGCCCGCGGCTCGGTCAGCCCCTCCTTGACGAACATCGGCACGACCAGCTCGGCCGGGTCGACGCGGGTCTCGGAGACCAGCCGCCGCACGGCCGCGTTACGGCGCAGCCGGCGGGGCCGGATCTCGGGGTACGACATGAGGGACCTCCTGTCAGCGGAACCTCAGGGCGGTCGGGCCCTGCACCTTCGAGCCGCGGCGCTGCTTGGCCGGCATGGCGGCGAGCTTCTCGCGCAGCTCGACGGCGTAGGCGGCGAGCGCCTCCACCAGGTCGGGCACCGAGGCGTGCGCAGGCTGCACGTCGACCCGCAGGCCGAACTCCGTGGCGGTCTCCGCCGTCTTGGGCCCGATAACGGCAACAACGGTACGCGCGTGCGGCTTCCCGGCGATACCGACCAGGTTCCGGACGGTGGAGGACGAGGTGAAGAGCACCGCGTCGAACCCGCCCGACTTGATCGCGTCGCGGATCTCGGCCGGCGGCGGCGCGGCCCGGACGGTCCGGTACGCGGTGACGTCGTCGACCTCCCAGCCGCGCTCGGTGAGCCCGGCGGCCAGGGTCTCGGTGGCGATGTCGGCGCGCGGCAGCAGCACCCGGCCGACCGGGTCGAGGATCTCGTCGTGCGGCGAGAACTCGGCCAGCAGGCCCTCGGAGGACTGCTCCCCGGAGGGGATCAGCTCCGGCTGGATGCCGAAGGCGCGGACCGCCTCGGCGGTGGCCTCACCGATGCAGGCGATCTTGACGCCGCCGAAGTGGCGGGCGTCCAGGCCGTGCTCGGCGAACTTCTCCCAGACCGCCCGGACCGCGTTCACCGAGGTGAAGATCACCCAGGCGTACCGGCCGTCGACCAGGCCCTTGACCGCCCGCTCCATCTGGGCCGGGGTGCGCGGCGGCTCGACCGCGATGGTCGGCACCTCGCACGGGATCGCCCCGTACGCGCGCAGCCGCGCGCTCATCGCGCCGGCCTGCTCCTTGGTCCGGGGAACGAGCACCTTCCAGCCGTACAGCGGCCGGTTCTCCCACCAGCTCAGCTTGTCGCGGTCGGAGACGCCCGCGCCGACGGTGAGCACGACCCGGCCGGTGAAACCGAGCGCCGCCGCGACGAAGGAGTCCACGGTCGACGTGGTGGTGTACTGCGTCTCGCCGGTGCCGTCGCCGGTCACCCCGACGGGGGTGGCGCCGTCCACCCCGGCGGCCAGCAGGCCGTCCCGGATGGCGGCCAGGTCACCGGCGTCCACCGCGACGGCCAGCGAGCCCCGGGCCACGGCGGCGGCCAGCGCGTCGAAGTCCAGCGTGGTGACGTCCTCGACGTCGGCGGCGGTGCGCACCCCGGGCAGCGGCACGCCGGCGTAGGTGGCCACTCCCTCGGCCTGGCCGACGCCCGGCACCACCTCGAAGTGCGCGGCGGTACGCGCCACCGCCTGCACCTCCTTGACCACCGAGTCGTGGCCGAACGGGTCACCGGCGACCAGGTGCACGGCGTTCTGGCCGGACCGGGCCGCGGAGATCAGCACCTTCGCCACGTCGCCCGGCACGCCCTCGGCGGGGCTGAACTCGGCGTCGGGCCTGGCCTGGGCGCGGACGTACTCGAGCAGCGACTCGGGGACTCCCCGGTCGTACACCACCTGGTCGGCGTCGACCAGGGCGTCCACCGCCCGGCGGGTCAGCAGGCCCGGGTCGCCGGGACCGGCCCCGACGAACGCGATCCGGCCTACGGGCTTACGGGTGCGGGTCATTCTGTGCTCCCAAATTGCTGGGTCCCCGGGCCGGCGTGTCCTTCTTGGCCGAGGATCGAGTCGGCGCCGAGTTCGAAGAGTTCGGCGGCGAGTGCCTTGCCGATCTCCGCCGCGTCGGCGGGCGTTCCGGTGCGGGACAGCCGGAGGTCACGGGTGCCGTCCGGGCTGATCACCGCCCCGCGCAGGTAGATCTCCTCACCGGCGTCACCCTCGGCGAGTTCGCCGTAGGCGGCGACGGGTGCGCTGCACCCGGCCTCCAGGGTGGCCAGCAGTGCCCGCTCCGCGACGACCGCGGCACGGGACGGTGCGTGGTCGAGCACGCCGAGCAGCTCGACCAGGTCCTGGTCGTCGATCCGGCACTCCACGGCCAGCGCGCCCTGGGCGGGCGCGGGCAGCATCAGCATCGGATCGAGCGTCTCGGTGATCACGTCGGCCCGGCCGAGGCGGGCGAGCCCGGCCCGGGCCAGCACGACGGCGTCGAGGTCGGCGTCCGGGCCGAGCACCCGGCCGAGGCGGGTGTCGACGTTGCCCCGGATCGGGGTGACCTCCAGCTGCAGTCCGAGTGCGTGCAGCTGGGCGATGCGGCGCAGCGCGCCGGTGCCGACCCGCGCGCCGGGCGGCAGCTCGGCGAGGGTACGGCCGTCCCGGGCGACCAGCGCGTCGCGCGGGTCCTGCCGGGGCGGCACGGCGGCGATGTGCAGGCCGGGCGCCGCCGCCGTGGGCAGGTCCTTGTACGAGTGGACGGCGAAGTCGATCTGCCGGGCGGCCAGCGCGTCGCGCAGCGCGGAGACGAAGACACCGACGCCGAGCCGGTGCACCGGGGCCGTGGAGCGGTCGCCGGCGGTCACCACCTCGACCAGCTCGACCGGGCGGCCGGTGGCCGCGGTGAGGGCCTCGGCGACGTGGCCGGACTGGGCCATGGCCAGGGCGCTGCCCCGGGTGCCGAGACGCAGGGGGGCGGTCATCGCGCACCTCCGGTGGGCGGGGTGGTGTCGGCCGGCATGACGATCTCCGCCTCCACCACGTCGGGAACGGTGTCGACCGGGGAGGTCTGCGGCACCTCCAGGTCGAACAGCTCGCGCAGCAGGGCGGCGTACTGGTCGCCGCCGGGCTCGGCGGCGAGCTGGCGGACCCGGACGGTCGGCTGGTGCAGCAGCCGCTGCACCACGCGGTGCACGGTGCGGGCGACCTCGGCGCGCTGGTCGTCGGTGAGGTCCGGGCGGCGCTGGGCGAGCCGGCGCAGCTCGGCGGCGACCACGTCGTCGGCGCGCCCGCGCAGGGCCGCCACGGTGGGCGCCACGTCCGCGCCGCGCAGCCAGCTCAGGAACGCCTCGACCTCGCCGGCCACGATCCGGGCCACCTCGGCGGCGTCGGCGGCGGCCGGCCCGTCGGCGAGGATCGCCGCCATCCGGTCGATGTCGATCACCTCGACGCCGGGCAGCTCGGCGACGCCCTCCTCGACGTCGCGCGGGACGGCCAGGTCGAGCAGGACCAGAGGGCCCCGGGCGGCGTCCCGGCGGGCCAGCGCCCGGGTCACCACGTCGCGGGTGAGAACCGGCTCGGTGGCCGCGGTGGCCGCCACCACGATGTCCACCGTGGTGAGCGCGTCGACGAGCTGGGTCATCGGCACGGCGGTCGCGCCGTAGGACTCGGCCAGCCGGACGGCCCGCTCGGCGCCCCGGTTGGTGACGGTGACCGGGCCGGCGCCCAGCCGGGAGAGGGTGGCCACGCCCAGCGAGCCCATCGCCCCCGCGCCGACCACCATGGCGGGCCGCCCGGTCAGGTCGCCGTCGAGCAGGCCGGCGGCCAGGTCGAGGGCGGCGGTGACCACGCTCTGCCCGGCCCGGTCGATGTTGGTCTCGGCGTGCGCGCGCTTGCCCACCCGCAGCGCCTGCTGCATCAGCTCGTGCAGGAGGCGGCCGGCGGAGTCGGCGCCGCTGGCCGAGTGGTACGCGTCGCGGAGCTGGCCGAGGATCTGCGCCTCGCCGACCACCATCGAGTCCAGCCCGGTGGCGACCCGGAAGACGTGGTCCACGGCGGCGGCGTCGTAGTGCACGTAGAGGTGGGTGGCGAGTGCCGCCGGCGGGGCGCCGGCCTGGTCGGCCAAGACCGCGCAGATGTCCCCGAGGCCGCCGTGGAAGCCGGAGACGGCCGCGTACACCTCGACGCGGTTGCAGGTGGAGACGATCACGGCCTCGGCGACGTACGGCTGGGCGACCAGGCGGTCCAGGGTGCGGGTGAGATCCGCGGGCGGGACCGCCAGCTGCTCCAGCGTGGCGACCGGGGCGGTGCGGTAGGACGCGCCGACGACGAGCAGTTTCACGTGCCGATCGCCTCCTGGGTGTCGGTGGCCGCGAGCCCGCCGGGGAGCGCGGTCAGCGACGCCTTGCGGTGCTCGTGGAAGGACAGGATCTGCAGCTCGATCGCGAGGTCGACCTTGCGCACGTCGACTCCCTCCGGAACCGAGAGTACGCAGGGCGCGAAGTTGAGGATGCTCGTCACGCCGACCGAGACGAGCTGGTCGGCGACCGCCTGGGCGGCCGGCGCGGGGGTGGCGATCACGCCGATCGAGATCGACTCCTCGACGGCGACCCGGGCCAGCTCGTCGACGTGCCGGACGACCAGCCCGTTGATCTCCTCGCCGACCCGGGAGCGGTCCGCGTCGAAGAGCGCGGCGATCCGGAAGCCGCGGCTGGCGAAGCCGTCGTAGCCGGCCAGGGCGTGACCGAGATTACCCACGCCGACCAGCGCGACCGAGCGGCACTGGGTGAGCCCGAGCACCGACTCGATCTGCTCGATCAGCAGGGTGACGTCGTAGCCGACGCCCCGGGTGCCGTACGAGCCGAGGTGGGAGAGGTCCTTGCGGAGCTTCGCCGAGTTGACCCCGGCGGCGTTGGCCAGCCCCTCGCTGGAGACCGTCTCGTGGCCGCTGTCGGCGAGCGCGTGCAGGGCGCGGAGGTATTCCGGGAGCCGCGCGACGGTCGCCTCGGGCAGGTCCGGAAGCGCCGGTACGGCACCGGCGCGGCCGGGCGCGCCTGGGTGACGGTGCTGACTCATGAGACTCCGTGCGGTGCGATCCTCGACCAGCGACGGTGACCGGTCGTTCCGGGACTCCCGCTGGCGACCGATGTTGCCGGCTGTGCTAGCAGGGCGCGTCGGAACTACAGAGTAGGCGCTTGTGAAGAGGTGCACAAATCGCGATCTTGATGGGTCGCGACGCGCCTCCACCTGCCCCTCCATTCCCACAAGATCGATAGCCGGAGCTCCCTCGGCACCGCGTGGCGATTATTGCTCAATCCCGACTTCTCTGACCAATCGCGCGCGCCCGGTAGCGCTGTGTCACCGGAGCGAAGAGGCGGGAGTCACTCCGGCAGGTAGGGAGAACCCCACCCCGGAGAGGCCCGCGCACGGGATGGGTCGGGCGGCCCCCGGCCCATAGCCTCGGAGCATGACCGCCGTACCCCTGGGCACCGCGCCCGCCCCCACCACACCCGTCCGGGGCCTCGTCCGCCAGCTCCTGCGCGACTCCGGCTACGTGCTCTTCAGCCTGCCGCTGGCGCTGGTCGGCTTCGTGCTGGCCGTGGCGGGGATCTCGCTCACCGCCGGGCTGCTGGTCACCACGCTCGGCCTGCCGGTCCTCGCCGGGGCCCTGTACGCGGCCCGGGGGCTGGCCGACCTGGAGCGGCTGCGGCTGCCCGCCGTGCTGCGCCAGCCCCGGGTCCGCCCGGTCTACCTGGCGCCCGAGCGGGGCTCCGGCTTCTGGCGGCGGGTCCTCACCCCGATGCGCGACCCGCAGTCCTGGCTCGACCTGCTGCACGCCTTCGTCCGGCTGCTGGTGACCCTGCCCACCTTCGTGGTGGTGCTGGTCTGGTGGGCGCTGGCCCTCACCGGCACGCTCTACGGCGCGTACGACTGGGCCATCCCCCGTGGGCCCGGCGACCAGGACCTGAGCCAGCTCCTCGGGATGGGGGACGGCGCCGAGGCACGGATCGCCCTGAACACCGCGATCGGGCTGTTCGCCCTGCTCACCCTGCCCCTGGTGGCCCGGGCCTGCGCCCGGATCCAGGCCGCGCTGGCGTACTCGCTGCTCACCGGGGTGGCCGAGATGCGGCAGCGGATCACCACGCTGGAGGAGCAGAAGCGGGCCGCCGCGTCCGCCGAGGCGTCCGCCCTGCGCCGGCTGGAGCGGGACATCCACGACGGCCCGCAGCAGCGCCTGGTCCGCCTCGCCATGGACCTCAGCCGGGCCCGCCAGCAGCTCGCCGCCGACCCGGAGGCGGCCCGGCGGACCCTGGACGAGGCGGTCAGCCAGACCCGGGACACCCTCGACGAGCTGCGCGCCCTGTCCCGGGGCATCGCCCCGCCGATCCTGGTCGACCGGGGCCTGCCCAGCGCGCTGGCCGCGCTCGCCGCCCGCGCCCTGGTCCCCACCGAGCTGGTGATCGACGACGAGCTGGGCACCGCCGGCGGGCGGCTCGACCCGGCGCTGGAGAGCACGGCCTACTTCGTGGTCGCCGAGGCGCTGACCAACGTCGCCAAGCACAGCCGCGCCGCCGCCTGCCGGGTCGAGGTGACCCGGAAGGTCGGCCGGCTGGAGATCAGCGTGGCCGACGACGGGATCGGCGGCGCCCACCTGGCCAAGGGGCACGGGCTGAGCGGCATCGCCGACCGGGTCCGGGCCGCCGGCGGCACCCTGGAGGTGGCCAGCCCGACCGGCGGGCCGACCCGCATCCACGCGGAACTCCCCCGGTGACGTCCGACGCTCCGGACCGGATGAAGGCCGCCCTGTGGGTCCAGGACGTGGTAGACACCGGACCCATGCGGGTGGTGATCGCGGACGACGCCGTACTGCTCCGGGAGGGGCTGGTCCGGCTGCTGACCGAGTCGGGGCACGAGGTGGTGGCCGCCGTCGGTGACGGGGACGCCCTGGTCGAGGCGGTGGTGACGCACCGGCCGGACGTCTCGGTGGTGGACGTGCGGATGCCGCCGTCGCACACCGACGAGGGGCTGCGGGCGGCCGTGGAGGCCCGGCGCCGGGTGCCGCGAACGCCGGTCCTGGTCCTCTCCCAGTACGTCGAGGTGTCGTACGCCGACGACCTGCTCGCCACCACCGGCGGCGGGGCCGGCGGGGGCGGGATCGGCTACCTGCTCAAGGACCGGGTGGCCGCCATCGACGAGTTCCTGGACGCGCTGGCCCGGGTGGCCGCCGGCGGCACGGTGCTGGACCCGGAGGTGATCAGCCAGCTTCTGGTCCGGCGCCGCCGGAACGACCCGCTGGCCGAGCTGACCCCGCGCGAACGCGAGGTGCTCGCCCTGATGGCCGAGGGCCGCTCCAACACCGCGATCGCCCGCGCCCTGGTGGTCAGCGACGGCGCCGTCGAGAAGCACGTGCGCAACATCTTCACCAAGCTGGACCTGCCCCCCGACGCCACCCACCACCACCGCCGCGTCCTGGCGGTCCTCACCCACCTCCGCGCCTGAGGCCCGCCAGCAGGCGCCCGGCGCGGATCAGAGGGTCTGCGCGAGGGCGACCGCCTCGGTGAGGGTGTCGGCCACCGGGTGGCCGGCGGTGCGCAGGCGGGCGGGGTCGGAGAGGCCGCCGGTGTAGAGGACGCAGCGGGCGCCGACGGAGAGCGCGGCGTCGGCGTCGTCGAGCGAGTCGCCGATGAGCACCACGTGCCGGCCGTCGAGGCCCAGCTCGGCGAGGTGCTTCTCCAGCCACTCCGCCTTCGGGCCGCCGCCGACCGCGGCGCGCAGCCCGTCCACCCGGCTGAAGTGCGGGGTCAGCCCGTAGGTGTGCACCGTGGGGACCAGCTCGTCGTGGAACCACATGGAGAGCAGCGACTGGCTGCCCGGCCAGGCGGCGATCGCGGCGGTGGCGTCGGCGGCCAGCGCGCAGCTGGTCAACCCGACCCGGTACGCCTCGTGGAAGACCCGGTCGAGCCGGCCGAACGCCTCGTCGTCGATCGCCCGGCCGAGCATCTCGGCGTAGTAGTCGGCGATCGGTCGGCGGAACCGGACCCGGTGCTCGTCGGCGGTGACCACCGGCCCACCGGCGCTGGCGAAGGCGACGTTGGTGGCCTGTACCACCAGGTCGAGGTCGTCGAGGAGGGTTCCGTTCCAGTCCCACACCAGGTGGCGGCGCGCAGCGGTCATCGCTGCACTGTAAGGGGCGGCTCAGAGCTGCGGGGTGGTCAGGTCCCGCAGCAGCCGGTCCTCCTCGACCCGCCAGTAGCCGTGCTCCTTGCCGTCGAGCAGCACCACCGGCAGCCGGTCGCCGTACTCGCGCTCCAGGTCGAGGTCACCCGTCACGTCCTTCTCGACCCAGCGGTCGCCGGTCACCGCCACCACCCGGTCGAGCGCCGCCTTCGCGTCCTCGCAGAGGTGGCAGTCGGGCCGGGTGATCAGGGTGAGCCGGGCGTCACTGGACATCGGATACCTCCGTGCGGATCTCGGTCGGCGGCGCGGGCGCGGGCACCGGGGGCGCCGCCGGGCGGAGCTCGGTCTTGCGAACCTTGCCGATCGCCGAGTGGGGCAGCTGGTCGACGAACTCGACGGCGGTCGGGCACTTGAACCGGGCCAGGTTACGCGCGCAGTGGCCGAGCAGCTCCTCCACCGTCACCGTCGAGCCGGCCGCCCGCACCACGTACGCCCGGACAGTCTCGCCGGTCCGCGGGTGCGGCACCCCCAGGACGGCCGACTCGGCCACCCCGGGGTGCGCCTGGAGCACCAGCTCCACCTCGTGCGGGTAGACGTTGAAGCCGTTGACCAGGATCAGCTCGCCGAGCCGGTCGACCAGGAAGAGGTCGCCGTCCTCGTCGGCGTACGCCACGTCGCCGGTGGGCCACCAGCCGTCCGGGTCGGGCCCGCCGCGCCCGTCCGGCCAGTAGCCGTCGAACAGGTTGGCGCCGCGCACCACGATCTGCCCCGGGTCGGTGCCCGCCGGGTCGTCGGAGAGGTCCAGCTCGTCGGCGTCCTCCTCGACCGCCGGCACCCCGTCGCGCCACAGCTCCGCGCCGTCGGACCCGACCAGGCGCAGCTCGACGCCGGGCAGGGGGCGGCCGATGGAGCCCGGCTTCGGTTCGCCGCCGACCAGGGTGGAGGTGAGCACCGGGGCGGTCTCGGTGAGCCCGTAGCCGACGTGCACCGGATGCCCGGTCGCCTCGGTGAAGCGCGCCCCCACGGCCGGCGGCAGCGGCGCCGCGCCGCACACCGCGACCCGCACCGAGGACAGCGCCGCGGCGGCGTCGCCCGCCGCGTCGGCCCAGGCCAGGAACATCGACGGTACGCCGACCAGCACGCTGACCCGGTGCCGGGCGATCTCGTCGAGCGCCCCGGTCGGGCCGGGCTCGTCGACCAGCACCCCGGTCGCGCCGTGGTGCACCACGGCCCCCAGCCCGGAGTTCAACCCGTACGCGTGGAAGAGCGGCAGGGCGAGCAGCACGGTGTCGTCGGGGCCGACCACCGGCGGGTCGATCCGGTCGACCTGGGCGTGGTTGGCGGCCAGGGCCCGGTGCGACAGCATGGCGCCCTTGGGCCGGCCCTCGGTGCCGGAGGTGTAGAGCAGGACGGCGAGGTCGTCGCCGCCCCGGGCCGGGAACCCGGCCGCCGCCGCACCGTCGGTGACCGGCGGGGCGGTGTGCACCGCGGTGAGCGCGGGCAGCTCGTCGGTGGCCACCCGACCGGCCACCTCCGCCGCGCCGACCAGCACGGCGGCCCCGGAGTCGGCGAGCACGTGCCGCAGCTCCCGGGCGGTGAAGCCCGGGTTGACCGGCACCGCCACCAGGCCGGCCCGGAGCACGGCCAGGTAGGTCACCACGAAGTCCGGGGTGTTGCCGAAGGCGATGGCCACCCGGGCCGGACGGCCGTCCGCAGCGGACGGTGGCGCCGCCGCGGCGAGCGCGCGGGCGGTGGCGGTGACCGAGGCGTCCAGAGCCGACCAGGTCAGCGTCCGGTCGCGCCAGTGCAGCGCGGGACGGTCACCGTGGACGGCGGCCGCCCGGCGGAGCCGGTCGGCGAGGTTCGGCGCGGAGCTGTGGGCTGCGTCCTGCACGGTGGCTGAGTCTGGCACAGCCGCGTCCGCCCGGCCACGCCCGAACACCGGACCGCCCCGCGTGGCGGCGGCGGGTGCCACCGGACACGCCGGCGCCCGCGTCCCTTTCACGGGACTGTCCACCCCGCCGGCGGGGATTCCCGAACGTGGGAAGGTGGCCTCCACCGGTCGGCGGAGGGGGTCGTCCGGGCAGCCGGAACCGACCCGGCCGGGCCGCCCCCGCGACACGCCGAGGGCGCAACAAAATTGGCTCCGACCAGGACTTTCCATTCCGGACCAGGTAGCGACGCGAAAGTCAACCGCACACGACGGACAAGGCGTCCGCCATCTGTGCGACGGGACCGGAAATACTTCCGCTCTGTGTAACGGACTTGCCACGCGCGGGTGACGTTGGCCCTATCATCACTCGGGTCGGCTCACCCCGTTTGCCGTGAGTCGACACCCCTCAGCCCGAGGAGGCCCCCGTGCCCGTGAGCGCATTGGACCAGCACCTCAAGGAGACCTGCCGCCCGTCGGCACGTCCCGGAACGGCCGTGCCCGGTCGGGGCGTACCCGGTCCCGCCGTGACGCCGCGGCGGCCGGTGCGGCCCTGCTCCGACCCGATCGGGGAGGTGCGGTGACCACCTTCGGTTACGCGGACCGGCCAGCCGGCATGACCGGTCCGACCCAGCGAACACCCAACGAGCGCCTGGAGCCCGCACCACGGGCCGCCGCCGACGGGATGCGCGGCCTCGCGGTGCGCGGCGAGGGGCGACGGGTCCGCAACCGCACGCACCACAACGAGGCGCCGCCGCGCCCGGCGGTGCCCGGCGGCAACGCGAAGCCGGCCGCCGGCCGGCTCGGCGCCCCCTCCCGGCCGACCATGCCGGCCCAGGGCCGGCGCGGCGAGACGGCGGCCAGCGAACCCTCGGCCGCCGAGACCGCCGTGCTGCCCGCGGTGACCACCGGCGACACGGCGGTGCTACCGGCCGTCCCGGCGGCCGCCGCCCCGGCCACCGGCTTCCCGAGCCGCCCCGACCCGTCCGACCCGGCCACCGAGGTCTGGGCGCTGGTCGAGCGGGCGCAGGCCGGCGAGGCCGAGGCGTTCGGCCTGATCTACGACCGGTACGTCGACACCGTCTTCCGGTTCGTCTACTTCCGGGTCGGCAACCGCCAGCTCGCCGAGGACCTCACCTCGGACACGTTCCTCCGGGCGCTCAAGCGGATCGGCAGCTTCACCTGGCAGGGGCGCGACCTCGGCGCGTGGCTGGTCACCATCGCCCGCAACCTGGTCGCCGACCACTTCAAGTCCGGCCGCTACCGGCTGGAGGTGACCACCGGCGACGTGCTCGACGCCGACCGGGAGGACCGGGGGCCCGAGGGCAGCCCGGAGGCGGCGGTGGTCGAGCACATCACCAACGTCGCCCTGCTGACCGCCGTCAAGCAGCTCAACCCGGAGCAGCAGGAGTGCATCGTGCTCCGCTTCCTCCAGGGCTTCTCGGTGGCCGAGACGGCCCGCGCCATGGGCAAGAACGAAGGCGCCATCAAGGCGTTGCAGTACCGGGCGGTCCGGGCGCTGGCCCGGCTGCTGCCCGACGGCTTCCAGCCCTGACCCGACGCGTCCCCACCCGTCCGCGGCACCGCCCGGGCGCGGGCCGACGCGCCCTCGGCACCTCGTGACCGCGATCACTCTTGGTGATTTCGCCACCGACCGGGCCGTAACCGGCGACCGGCGCGAACCGTTTCTCCGGGTGCGACCAGTGGTTGTCCCGGCGTCCCCCGGGCCACCCGGTCCGGCGGGTCAGGTCGGCCGTCCCGGTCGACCGTCGGCGTCACGCTGCCACCGGTCGCTGGTGACGACGACGGCCAGAGCGGCCGTGACCAGCGAGAGGGGGTGCCTGCGGTGGACAGCGACCTCTTCTCCCGTCGGCGTGCCGAGCGCTTCGCGCAGCTCCTCGACGAGGCCAACGGCGGCCGGCGGCACCACGTCCGTTCCCGGGCCGACGACGAACTCGCCGCGCTCGTCCAGGCGAGCCGGCGGCTCACCGCCGACCGGCCGGACGTCGAGGTGGACGCGGAGTTCCGCACCGGGCTGCGGGCGATGCTCGTCGCCACCGCCGAGCGCGAGGGCGTCGGCGCCCCGGCGAAGACCGGCACCGCCGCCGGCATCCGCGGCTCGCTGCTGCCGGCGATGACCGGTCGGCGGGCCCGGGCCCGGGGCGCGATCCTGGTCGGCGTGGCCGCCGGCGCGATCGCCCTGTCCGGCATCTCCGCCGCCAGCGAGAACGCGGTGCCCGGCGACGCCCTCTACGGCATGAAGCGCTCGACCGAGCGCGCCCAGCTCGCCCTGGCCAGCTCCGACATCAGCCGGGGCCAGCTCTTCCTCGACTTCGCCCGGACCCGGCTCGACGAGGCCGCCACGGTCCGCGACGACCGACTCGGCTTCAGCGCCGTACTGGACGACATGGACGCCGACACCCGGCAGGGCGTACGCCTGCTGACCACGGTGGCCGCGCAGCGCTCCGACCCGGCGGCGCTGGACGCCGTCGACACGTTCCTCGGCGGCCAGCGCCGGGCGGTCAGCGGCCTGCTCGACCGGTCCGACCAGGCCGACCGGGACCGGACCCGCCGCTCGCTCGCCCTGCTCGACGAGGCCGGCCGGCGTGCCGACGCGCTCCGCGAGGCGATCGCCTGCGGGCTGCCGGCCCCGGCGGCCAGCGACGCGCTCGGGCCCACGCCGACCACCTGCCCCGGCGACCGCTGAGCCGGCCCGGACAGCCGTCCACGCCACACTTCTCCCGCCGGACACCCGACCGTCACATCCCGCCGGATAGGCTCGGATGGGCGTACGTGGTCGTCGAGGGAGGTCGTCGTGAGCCGGAGCCGGAAGGTGACGGTCAGCACCGATGCCCACGGGCACACCGCCGGCTGGTCGGAGACCCCGGAGGCGCCCCCGGCCACCGCCACCCCCGACCCGACGGCCGCCGCCTTCTTCGACGTGGACAACACGATGATGCAGGGCGCGTCGATCTACTGGTTCGCCCGCGGGCTGGCCGCCCGGAACTACTTCACCACCGGTGACCTGGCCCGGTTCGCCTGGCAGCAGGCGAAGTTCCGGCTGCTCGCCACCGAGCACGCCGGGGACATGTCGCAGGCCAAGGAGGCCGCGCTCGCCTTCATCGAGGGCTGGCGGGTGGACGACGTGGAACGCCTCGCCGAGGAGATCTTCGACGAGCTGATGGCCCCGCGCATCTGGGCCGGCACCCGCAAGCTGGCCCAGCGCCACCTCGACGCGGACGAGCGGGTGTGGCTGGTCAGCGCCGCTCCGGTGGAGATCGGCCGGGTGATCGCCACCCGGCTCGGCCTGACCGGGGCGATCGGCACGGTGGCCGAGGTGGTCGACGGGGCGTACACCGGCCGGCTGGTCGGCGACCTGATGCACGGGCCGGCCAAGGCCGAGGCGGTCACCCAGCTAGCCGCGGTCGAGGGGCTGGAGCTGAGCCGCTGCGCGGCGTACAGCGACTCCGCCAACGACCTGCCGATGCTCTCCGCCGTGGGGCGGCCGGTGGCGGTCAACCCGGATCCGGCGCTGCTCCGGCGGGCCCGCGAGCGGGGCTGGGACGTCCGCGACTTCCGCACCGGCCGGCGGGCCGTGAAGATCGCCGTGCCGTCCACGGCCGCCGCCGGGCTGGTCGCCGGCGCGGTCACCGCCGGGCTTGCCCTGCACCGCCGCCGCCAGCGCGTCGACTGACGCCGGGCCGCCGGTCAGGGGCCGAACGGGTCCGGGCGGCGTTCGAGCAGCCGGTGCAGCGTCTGCTGGATGGTCTCCCGCACCTGGTCGGCGAGGTTGAACACGACCAGCGGGTCGTCGGCCGAGTCGCGCAGGTGCGCGGTCGGGATCGGCGGGCAGAACTCGATCAGCCACTTGCTCGGCAGCGGCACCATGCCCAGCGGCCCCAGCCACGGGAAGGTCGGCGTGACCGGGAAGTAGGGCAGCTTGAGCAGCCGGGCCAGCGGCTTGATGTCGGCGAGCATCGGATAGATCTCCTCGCCGCCGACGATCGCCACCGGCACGATGGGCGTGCCCGTCCGCAGCGCCGCCGAGACGAAGCCGCCCCGCCCGAAGCGCTGGAGCTTGTAGCGGTCGGCGTAGAGCTTGCCGACCCCCTTGAAGCCCTCCGGGAAGACGCCGACCAGCTCGCCGTTGCCGAGCAGCCGTTCCGCGTCGGGGTTGCAGGCCACCGTGCCGCCGGTCTTGCGGGCGATCTCGGAGACCACCGGCATCCGGAAGACCAGGTCGGCGCCGAGCAGCCGCAGGTAGCGGCGTGCCGGGTGCCGGTCGTGCAGCGCGGTGGCGAGCACCAGCGCGTCCAGCGCCACCGTGCCGGAGTGGTTGCCGACCACCAGGCCGGCCCCCTCGGCGGGCACGTGCTCGACGCCGCCGACCTCGGTGCGGAACCAGTCCCGGTAGAGCAGCCGGACCAGCGGGTGGAAGACGGCGTCGGTCAGGTCGGGGTCGAAGCCGAACTCGTCCACCTCGTAGTCGCCGGCGAGCCGCCGCCGCAGGAAGGCCAGCCCCTTGGCGACCTTCCGGTCCCAGTGGTCCCCCGGCCGGTCCGCCACCGCCGGCCCGGGCGGGGTCACGTCGCCCGGCCGGTCCTGCGCCTCGCCCGCCGGCTTCGTGGCGACCGCTTTCTTGGCGACCGCCTTCTTGGCGACGGCCTTCTTGGCGACCGCCTTCTTCGCCACGGTCTTCTTCGGCGCGGCCTGCTGCGGGGCCGGGTCGGCCGGCGCGGCCTGCTGCGGGGCCGGTGCCGGCTCGTCGGCGGAGGTGTCCGGCTCGTCGGTGGCCGCCGGCGCCACCTTCATCGTCGGCTCGGCGGCGGTCGCCGCGGCCCGCCGGTGCCCGTTGCGCCGCGCCGGCTCCGCGTCCGGCCCGGGCACGTTCAGCGGTACGTCGTACCGCGCCTCGCCCCGCTCCTCCGCCGCGCTCACGAGCGCTCCCGCACGGCCGCCCGGACCTGCCGGATGCCCTCCAGCACCAACTGCTCGGCCGTGGCGAGCTGGTCCCGGGTAACCACCACGCCGCCGTGGTGGGCGCGGATGAAGTCGTCGAAGGCGGCCGCGGTGGAGCGGGGCGTGAAGCCGTACTCGCGCTCCAGTCTGGTGGTGTCCACCACCCGACCGTGCACGAAGAGGTCGACCTGGTCCAGCCCGTAGCGGCCGAAGCCGAGGCTGCGGGCGATCGCGGCGACCCCGGCGAGGCCCGGCTCCAGCACCGGCACGGCCACCCGGCCGGCCCGGCGGATCGCCTGCGACAGCGAGAGCACGCCCGGCCCGGCGACGTTGTACGTCCCGGCGTGCTCCTCGGCGACCGACCGGTGCAGCACCTCCAGGGCGTCGTCGAAGTGGACGAACTGCAGCCGCGGATCCCGGCCGAAGACGGTGGGCACCACCGGCTGGGCGAAGTATCGGGTGAGCGTGGTGTCGGCGGTCGAGCCGATGAACGGCGCGAAGCGCAGCACCGTCGCGGTGACGTCGGGCCGGCGGCGGCGGAACCCGCGCACGTACCCCTCGATGTCGAGGATGTCGCGGCCGAAACCGCCGCGCGGCACCTCGCGCGGCTCGGTCTCCTCGGTGAAGACGGCCGGATCCCGGAACGACACCCCGTACGCGGCGGTCGACGAGCGGACCACCAGCTTGCGCAGCCTCGGCGCCCGCTGGCAGGCGGCGAGGAGCTGCATGGTGCCGATGACGTTCTGCTCCTTCATCGCCGCACGGCCGCCCTGCTGCGGGTCGGGGGCGGTGACCAGGGCCAGGTGCACCACGGCGTCGACGTCGAGGTCGACCAGGAGGCCGCCGAGCGAGTCGAGGTCGAGCCGGACCCGCTCGACTCCGGAGAGCAGGTCGGTGAACTCGGGGTTGGGGGTGGCCGGGTCGACGCCGATGACGCGTTCGATGCGCGGGTCGGCGGCGAGGCGGGCGGCGACGTGCGCGCCGAGATAGCGGCCGACCCCGGTCACGACGACGACCCCCGGAGCACCTGGGGTGCCACCGGGGGTCATGTCGTGCGCCTTGTCCGGCAGGCGGGATCGAGCCGGGACGTCCACGGCCTGATCACCTGAGCCTCCGAGGGTCGACAGTTGGCAAGTGGTGCCGGATGCCGGGCCAGGGCCCGGCCCCGGTCACTTGCCGAGACGGCGACGCTGGACGCGGGTCTTGCGCAGCAGCTTGCGGTGCTTCTTCTTAGCCATGCGCTTGCGGCGCTTCTTGACCACCGAGCCCATACGACAGCCTTTCGATGCAACGTGCGGGGCGGACCGGGAGACACCACGGGGGGTGGCGTCGTGACCGCTTGCGGACAACGGACCGGACCAGCGTGGTGGGCTGGGCACACCAGGGTGCGGTCACGGTCGGGGTCCAGGGTAGCCGGAGTGCGTCAGCAGGACCAACGCGACCCCGTCGATGCCCGTTACGTCGCACTCGCCGGCCTGGCCGGCGACGTGTCAGGCGGTCTCCTGGAACGCGCCCCGGAGGTATTCGTGCACGGCGTGCTCGGGCACCCGGAACGACCGGCCGACCCGCACCGCGGTCAGCTCACCGCTGTGCACGAGACGGTAGACCGTCATCTTGGACACCCGCATGACCGTCGCCACCTCGGCGACGGTCAGGAACCTGACATCCGACAGTCGAGCGTCGGACTGCGACCCGGCCATGGCTCACCGACCCATTCCCATGCCCGGCGCGTGCCGCCGAGCAGGTTGTTTCCCGCCACGACGAGCGACGCGCGTGTTACCAGTACGGTAGCGGGGCGGCTGTGACCGGCGCGATCCCTTCCTTCGTTTGATCATGGAACGGCCTTCGTTGTCCCCCCGATGAGCTGGCGTTTTTCGCCCGGACGGGTGGCCCGTCCCGTTCACTCGGCGCGCAGCGCCACCACGGGGTCGAGCCGGCCGGCGCGCTGGGCGGGCACCACCCCGAAGACGATGCCGACCGCCGCCGAGACCCCGAAGGCGAGCGCCAGCGACCACCAGGTGATCGCCGCCGGGATCGGCGAGACCGCGTCGACCAGCAGCGCGGCGCCCACCCCGAGCGCCATCCCGGTCAGCCCGCCGATCGAGGTGAGCAGCACCGCCTCCAGCAGGAACTGCACGCCGATGTCCCGGGGCCGCGCGCCGACCGCCTTGCGCAGGCCGATCTCGCGGGTCCGTTCGCGTACCGAGACCAGCATGATGTTGGAGACGCCGACGCCGCCGACCAGCAACGAGATGCCGGCGATGGCGGCCAGCACCCCGGTGAGCACGCCGAGGATGTCGCCGAGCACGCCGAGGATCTGCTGCTGGGTGACGGCGCTGAACTCGGTGTCCGGGTGCCGGCGGGACAGCTCGGCGACGATCCGCTCGCCGAGCTGGTCGATCCGTTCCCGGTCGGGCGCCTTCACCGCGATGCCGTCGATCCGCTGGGTCCCCCAGAGCCGCTGCGCGGCGGTCACCGGGATGTGCACCTCGTCGTCCCGGTCCACGCCGAGGCTCTGCCCCAGCGGGGTGAAGACGCCGATCACCCGGAACCGGACCCCGGCCAGGGTGACCTGCTGGCCCAGCGGATCCCGGTCGGGGAAGAGCGCCCGGGCCACGGACGCGCCGAGCACCGCCACCCGGCGGCTGGTGTCCACGTCGGCCCCGGTCAGGTAGCGGCCGCGGGCCAGCGAGCGGGTGAAGACCGAGGGGGTGGTCTCCAGCACCCCCTGCACGGTGGTGAAGTCGGACCGGGTGCCGGCCCGCGCGGTCGCGCCGGAGGCGATCGTGACGGCCACCCGGCCGGGGTCGCCGACCACCCGGGAGACGGCGTCCACGTCCTTGAGGTCCAGCGGCGAGACCACCGGGGCGGTGCCGACGTCGAGCTTGCCGGGCACCACCAGGAGCAGGTTCGAGCCGAGCCCCTCCACCTGCTGTTCGACCTTCTGCTTGGTGCCGGTGCCGATGGCCACCAGGAGCACCACCGAGGCGACCCCGATGATCACCCCGAGCATGGTCAGCGCGCTGCGCATCCGGTTGGCCCGCAGGGCGTCCAGCGCCACCCGCCAGGCCTCGGCCACCCTCATCCGGCACCTCCGGGCGCGGCCGGCGCGCCGCCACGCGGAAGGCGTCCGGTGGCTCCGGTGGCGCCACCGGAGCCACCGGACGGGTGCCCCGGGCCGCTTCCGGACGCGGACCGGGGCTCCGCGCTGGGAGCGGCGTCCAGTGTCTCAGGTCGGCCGTCGCCGCCCGACAGCGGTCGATCATGAACGGTGTCGGACCGGATCAGCCCGTCCCGGACGGCGATCCGCCGGCGGGCCCGCGCCGCCACCTCCGGGTCGTGGGTCACCATCACCAGCGCCACCCCGGACTCGGCGTTCAACTGTTCCAGCAGCTCCAGCACCGCCTCACCGGTGGCGCTGTCCAGGTTGCCGGTGGGCTCGTCGGCGAGCAGCACCGCCGGGTCGGTGACCAGGGCCCGGGCGATCGCCACCCGCTGCTGCTCGCCACCGGAGAGCTGGTTGGGACGGTGGCCCAGCCGGTGCCCCAGCCCGACCCGGCCGAGCATCGCCGCCGCGCGTTCCCGGCGCTGCCGCGCCCCGAGGCCCCGGTAGACCAGGGGCAGCGCCACGTTGTCCACGGCGGACGTCCGGGGCAGCAGGTGGAACGCCTGGAAGACGAAGCCGATGGTCTCGTTGCGCAGCGTCGCCAGCTCCGGCGCGGTCAGGGTGGTCACGTCCCGGCCACCGATGACCAGCCGGCCGCCGGTCGGCCGGTCCAGCCCGCCGAGCAGGTGCATCAGGGTGGACTTGCCCGAGCCGGAGGGCCCGATCACCGCCACGTACTCGCCCTGCTCGATGGTGAGCGACACGCCGCGCAGCGCGGGTACCGACACCCCGTCCAGCTCGTAGGTGCGGGACACGTCGACCGCCTCGATCGCGGCGACGGTCACGGCAGTTCCTGGCCGTCGCGGACCTGGTCGGCGCCGCGCACCACGATCCGGTCGCCGGCCCGTACCCCGCTGACGATCTGCACCAGGTCCTGCCCCTGCACGCCCACGGTCACCGGCACCCGGTCGGCCTTCCCGTCCCGCAGCAGCCAGACCGCGTCCCGCCCGTCGGCGGAGAAGACCGCCGACGCGGGTACGGCCACCGCGTCGGCCGCCTCGCGGACCCGGAGGTGGACCACGGCGTTCATGCCGGGGCGGGGGGCCGGCGCGGCCTCCCCCTCGCCCAGCCGCCCGGCGGCGAGGGCGAGCCGGACCCGGTAGGTGACCCCGCCCCGGGCCGAACTGGTCGGCAGCACGTCCACCGAGCGGACCGTGGCGTCGTACGTCGCCCCGGTCACCGCGTCCAGCTCGACCGCGGCGGTCAGCCCGGCCCGGACCAGCAGCACGTCGGTCTCGTCCACCTCGGCGAGCAGGCCGAGCTGCCCGGTGTCCACCACGGTCAGCACGGGAGTGCCGGCCGTGACCCGCCCGCCGGCCGGCACCGCGTCGTCCACCCCCGCAGGCGGGCCGCCCTGCCCGGCCGCCCCGAGGGCCGACGGGTCGAGGCCGGGTACGGCGCCCCCGGCCGTGCCGAGCAGCCCGGTGAGATCGGTCGGGATGGCCGCCCGGGTCCCGCCCGGCTGCACCACCCCGGCGACCGGGGCGCGCAGGGTCAGCGCGTCGACCGTCGCCTTCGCCAGGTCGTACGCCTGCTGGGCCTGCAGGCGCTGCGCGGTCGACAGCGCGCCGACGGCGCTGTTCAGCCCGGCCATCCCGCGCTGCACGGCGCTGACCGCCCGGTCGGCGGCGCGGGCGGCCGACGCGTACTGCCGCTGCGCCGACTCGACCTGGAGCAGCAGCGCGGACCGGAGCTGGGGATCGCCGATCTTCCCGGCGGCCTTGCGGGCGGCGGCGAACGCCTCATCGGCGGCCCGGTCGGTGTCCCGCCGGCGGCCGCCCAGGTCGCCGGCGCCGACGCCGCTGCCGGCCCGCTTCGCCGCACGCAACGCCGCGCGGGCCTGCGCCAACCGCTCCCGCGCGGACGGCGAGTCGATCACGGCGAGCACCTGCCCCCGCGCGACCCGCTGTCCAGGCTGGACGCGCAGGCTGGCCAGGGTGCCGTCGGCGGGGGCGGTGAGCGTGGCGGCGGCCCGGGCGGTCACCGTGGCCGGCGCGTCGATCACCTCGGTCACCGGGGAGCGGCCCACCTCGGCCACGGCGACCGCGGCCGGGTCGTCGCCGCAGGAGGCGGCGGTGGCACCGGTCAACGCGACGACGGCGAGGAGAGCGGTGAGCAGACGGGGGCGGCGGGCCGCGGGCAGCCGCGGCGAGGGGGTGCGGGCCACCCGGCCCATGCTACGACCCGTCGACCAGCGTCGACGTCTCAGCCGGCGACCGCGCGGAGGTAGGCGACGCAGTCGTCGTGCAGCGCCGACCAGGGCTCGCCGAACACCTCGTCGGCGGCCTCGACCATCGACCGGCGCTCGTGCACCACGGCCCGGAAGAAGTCCAGCACCCGCTGCTCGCCGAACCGGTCGACGAGGTGGCGCACGGCCAGGTACCCGATGCCGTAGGCGCCGCCGACCCGGTCGTCGGCCGCGTCGTCGGCCGGAGCCAGCGTGTCGAGCCGGCCGTTCCATCCGCCGCGGACGAGCTTGCGCGCCTCGGCCAGGCCCTCGTAGCGGTCCACCGGCTGGCCGTCCGCGCCCGCGTACTCGGCCAGCCCCTCCACGAGCCACCAGCTCGACCGGTCCGCGTAACCCTGGTCGGGCAGCGACGCGGCGTGGGTCAGCTCGTGCCGGAGCAGGTCGTCGACGCCGGTCGGGGTCAGGCTCTGCGCGTTGAGCACGACGTCGTGGCGCCCGCCGCCGACGCCGACCGCGTAACCGGCGGTCCACTTCGGCCGGCCACCGCCGTACCAGCGCTGCCACTCGGCCCGGCCGGCGTAGTAGACCAGGTAGCGGTCCGGCGGCGGGCCGGCCACCGCGTAGAGGTCGGCGACCGTGGCGGCGGCCTCGGCCTGGGCGAGCAGGCCGGGCAGCTTGGCGCGCAGCGCCGGCGTGGTGGCGACCACGGCCCGCTTCCCGACCGCCACGGCCAGGTCGCTGACCTCCCACGGCCGCGCTCCGGCCGGCGTCGCCCGGGACTCCTCGACCGCGGTCAGCCGAGGATCGGCATTCCCCACCACCCGCCACCGGGTGTCCAGCTCGACACTGCTCGGCGAGCAGCCCGGCACCACGAAGCAGTAGCCGACCGTCACCGTCAGCCGCCACTCCCCCGGTCGCCGGTCGACCGCCGCCGGCACCCCGTCCGCCGCCGGCCGCCACGCGGTGACCCGGAGCGCGCGCAGCGCGGCGTACCGCCGGGTGAGCGCGGGTCGGGCGGCGGGCTCCGCGACGGCGAGGAAGCCGGCCCGGTCACCGTTGAGCAGCGCGGCGGCCTGCCGGTCGAGCTGGTCCGCCATCCGCTGGCCGAGCCGCCGCTCCGCCGCCGTGCCCCGGTCGTCCCGGCCCGCCGCCGGGCGTCCGGCCGCGTCGCGCACCAGCCCGAGCAGGAGTACGCCGGGAACCCCGCACGCCACCAGCACCAGGACCAGCCCGAGCACGGCCCAGAGCCGCCGCCGCCCGACCGAGGGCTGTGGTGCGACCCCCGGTGGCGGATCGGCACCGGCGAGCGCCGGACGGACGGCGGCCGCCGGGGGCTGCGGCGCGCCGGTCGGGTCGAGCTCGCCGGTCGGGATGGGCGCGCCGGTCGGGGCGCGCTCGCTGGCCGGGCCGGGCTCGCCGGCGAGGGCGGGCGTGCCGGTCGC
>NZ_JBSSLX010000050.1:0-33145 GCF_053890995.1 Micromonospora sp. I033
TCCGCCGGCGCCGCCCCCGCCGCCTGACCGCCGGCGCCCTCCGGCGGATCAGTGACCCGGCGGGTCCGGCGGCAGCGAGGCCGGCAGCCCGAACGCCGCGACGTGTGCCGCGCCCACGAACGAGGTGATCCCGGCGATCCGGTCGCCCCGCAGCGTCAGCACGTCGACCGACCACGGCAGGTACGGGCCGGTCCCGTCCCGGCGCAGGTAGCCGGCGACCGCGAGTTGGCCGTTCGCGTCGGCCGGCAGGTGCCGCCAGCTGCCGCAGGGGCCGAGCGGCGCCGACCGGGCGAAGTCCAGCACCGCCGCGACGCCCCGGTACCAGTGCGGCATCGGTGGCATGGACCAGGTGACGTCCTCGGCGAGCAGGGCCACCAGGGCGTCCGCGTCGCCGTTCTCCAGGGCGGTGGCGTAGCCGGTGACGACCGCCCGCAGCCGGACGTCGCCGAGCATCCGCAGGGTGCGCTGCTGGGTGGCGGCGGGAGCCCGCTCGGCGAGCACCCGGCGCGCCCGCGCGAGCGCCGAGTTCACCGAGGTGGTCGAGGTGCCCAGCATGGCCCCGATCTCGGCGGCGGAGTAGCCGAGGACGTCGAAGAGCAGCAGGGCGGCCCGCTGGTTGCCCGGCAGGTGCTGCACCGCGGCCACGAAGGCCAGCTCGACCGCCTCGCGCTGCTCGTACCGCGCGCCCGGCGGGACGGGGCCGGCCGGCAGGCCGGTGTCCGGGTAGGGGCCGAGCCAGGCGACGTCGTCGTCCGGGCGGCTGTCCGGTACGGCGCGGTCGCTGGCCGGGCCGAGGTCGACCGGCAGGGCCCGCCGGGCACGACCGGCGATGGCGTCGAGGCAGACCCGGGTCGCCACGGTGTACAGCCACGAGCGCAGCGAGCCGCGCCCGGCGAAGGCCGGCAGCCCGCGCCACGCCCGCAGCAGCGCGTCCTGGAGGGCGTCGTCGGCGTCGTGGACCGAGCCGAGCATCCGGTAGCAGTGCGCGTGCAGTTCCCGGCGCAGTGGCGCGACCAGCGCGGTGAAGGCGGCCTCGTCGACCGGGGCCGGGTCCGCGGCTCCGGTGGCGGTCGACGACGTGACGCCCACAACCGACGATTCTGCCGCATCACCGGAGTCAGGAAGGTGTACGGCTCATTCGCCACGAATCTGGAGGACCCGATGAGCAGCATGTCCACCGCGCCCGTCACCGCCGGCACCCTGGAGGTGCCCGACGGGCGGCTCTACTACGAGGTGCGCGGGCGGGGACCGCTCGTGGCCCTGGTCGCGGCCCCGATGGACGCCGACGCCTTCGCGCCCCTGGCCGACCTGCTGGCCACGGAGCACACCGTGCTGACCACCGACCCGCGCGGGATCCGCCGCAGCGTCCTGCACGACCCGCACCAGGACTCGACCCCCGAGCTGCGCGCCGAGGACCTCGTCCGGCTCCTCGCCCACGTCGACGCGGGTCCGGCCGCCGTGCTCGGGTCCAGCGGCGGCGCGGTGACCGTCCTCGCGCTGGCCCAGGCCCGTCCCGCGGGGGTGCACACGGTCGTGGCGCACGAACCGCCGCTGCTCGGCCTGCTGCCCGACCGGGAGGAACTGATGGCCCGTGAGGACGACATGATCGCCACCTACCGCGGCGGCGACCGGCTCGGCGCCGGGCGCAAGTTCCTCGCCAACGCCAACATCCACCTGCCCGAGGAGGTGGTGCTGGGCATGTTCGGCGGCGAACCGGACCCGCGGGCGGCCGCCGACGAGCACTTCCAGTACCTGCACATGATCCGGGGGACGACCCGGTTCCGGCCCGACGTCACCGCCCTGCGCGACGGCCCCACCCGGGTCGTCGTCGGCCTCGGGGAGCAGTCGACCGGTGAGGTCTGCGACCGCACCTCGCGGGCGCTGGCCGCGGCGCTGGGCACGTCGCCGGCTATGTTCCCGGGCGGGCACATCGGCTTCGCCGAGGACCCGGCGGCCTTCGCCGCCCGGCTGCGTGAGGTGCTCGCCGGCTGACCCCCGCACGGCGACGGCGGGCGCGGGACGCCGCGACGGCGTACCCGCGCCCGCCGTAGGGAGCGCGCGACCGCCCGGCGTCGACGGCGGAGGAGCCCGCCGACGCCGGGCCGGGCGATCAGTTGACGCTCACGGCCGACCAGGCGGCGGCCACGGTGCTGTACTCGGCGCTGGTGCTGCCGTACAGGTCGGCGGCGGCCGACAGGGTGGCGGTGCGGGCGCCCGCGTAGTTGGTCCGCGAGGTCATGTAGGTGGTGAGCGCGCGGTACCAGATGGCGCCGGCCTTGGCGTTGCCGATGCCGGTCACGGTGCTGCCGTCGCAGGTCGGACTGTTGCCGTACGCCGACGAGCCGCTGCCCACGGCGAGCAGGTAGAAGAAGTGGTTCGCCACGCCGGAGGAGTGGTGCACGTTGAGCCGGCCCACCGAGCTGCTCCAGCAGTCGGCGGAGGAGCCGTCCTTCGAGGGCTTGTCCATGTAGCGCAGCGGACCGCTGCTGCGCACCTTCTCGCCGATCAGGTAGTCGCCCGGGTCCTTGCTGTTGGCGGAGTAGAACTCGACGAGGGTGCCGAAGATGTCGCTGGTGGCCTCGTTGAGACCGCCCGACTCACCGCTGTAGCGCAGGCCGGCGGTGTTGCTGGTGACGCCGTGGGTCATCTCGTGACCCGCCACGTCCAGCGAGGTCAGCGGGTACCAGCCGGAGCCGCCGTCGCCGTAGGTCATGCAGAAGCAGGAGTCGCTCCAGAACGCGTTGGCGTAGTTGGTGCTGTAGTGCACCCGGCTGTACGCGCCGACCCCGTCGTTGCGGATGCCGTTGCGGCCGTGCACGGTCCGGTAGTAGTCCCAGGTCTTCTGCGCGCCGTACGCGGCGTCGGCCGCGGCGGTCTGCCGGTTGGCCAGGGTGCCGTCACCGAACACGTTCGAGGCGCTGGTGACCAGGGTGCCGGTGCCGCTGGTGCCGCCGTTGAGGTCGTAGGTCCGGTGACCGCCCCGGGTGGCGTCGGCGAGCTGCCAGGTGCTGCCCGACTGGGTGCTGCCCACGGTCACCGTGCCGGAGTGGAAGGTGTTGCCGGTGCCCTCGCTCTGCACGCCCTCCCAGGAGTCGCGCACCCTGCCGGTGGTGGCGTCCACCAGCACGTGCAGCTCGCTGGGGGTGCCGTCGGCGTAGGCGCCGCCCACCACGACCTCGTACGCCAGGGTGGTGCCGGCGGCGTCGGCGTCGTGGACGAGCTGGGTGCCGTCGACGCGGCGGGTGGCGGCGGTGGAGGCGGCGAGCGCGACCCGGCCGGCGGTCGCGGCGCCGACCCGGGCCCTGGCGCCCCGGGTCGGCGCGGCCGCGAGGCTCTGGCTGGCGCCCTTCCAGGTGTTGCCCCTGCCGAGGTGGACCACGGTGTCGCCGCCCAGCACGGGCAGGCCGTCGGAGTAGCGGTTGAGCCGGACGTGCTCGGTGCCGTCGGCGTCGGTCTGCACGTTCTTGAGGGTGAAGCTCTGGCCGTCGGCGACCAGCGCGCTGCCCGAGTGGGCCTTGAGCTGGGCGACCGCCCGGGTGAACGCGTCACCGGAGACGGGGGCGGCGGAGGCCGTGGTGGGCAGCGTGCCGGCGGCGGCGAGCAGCGCCGCCGTGGCCAGCCCACCGAGGAGCGTGGTACGACGCATGAAGTTCCTGCCTTCACTAGGACTGCCGGTCGGGGGGGTTCCGACCGACGGGTGACCCGCCGTGGGAGGGCACGCCGGATCGGCCGCGTCCGTGCAGGTCACACGGCAGCGGCGACGCACGAGGGATCGATGGAGGAAAGATCCTCGATGCGTTGTTGCACATTCTTGCCGCACGCGCCCCTTGTCTGTCACGACCTGCGGCCAAGATTTTTTCCAGGGTTCTTCGCGTCCCGGTCACCACCTGCCGGGAACCACGCCCCGCCGGATCGGGTCCGGCCGTCTCGCGAACCCGCCGGTGGTCAGCGCCGTAACCTCGGGGAATGCGTTCTCCGCAGGCGACCGGGACGGCACCGGACCGGACCCGTCGCCCGCTGCTCGCCGGTGGGCTGCTGGTCGCCACCGGCCTGACGGGCGTGCTGGCCGCGTACGGCATGCTCCGGTCCGGAGCGTTCCTGGTGCTGGCCGAGGGCGGGCTCTACCCGGTCGACGTCACCGGCTGGAGCTGGTTGTACCTGACGACGGGAACCGCCGTCACGCTCGCCGGGCTGGTGGCCGTCACCGGCCGGCGCGACGCGGCCACCGTCGCGATCGGGTGTGCCGCGCTGGCGGTCGTCGTGGAACTGCTCATGCTGCCGTACGCGCCGATCCGGGCGGTGCTGGTGGCCGCCGTCGACCTCGCGGCGATCCGGCTGCTGCTCCGGCACCGCCGCACGGTCGGGGCGGAGTGAGGCCGGGGCCGCCGGTCAGCGCGGCTCGCAGATCCGGCCGGAGAAGGCCGGGTCGCCCTCCCGGCCGGCCGCCCAGACGGGGTTGAGGGCCAGTGGGAGCGGCGGGGCCTGCCAGGCCGCGCCCAGCCGCTGGAGCAGGCGGTACTCCCGGCGCGGCTCGTCGACCCGGCTGCCGGCCAGGAAGTCGACCACCCGCTCCTGGGCCTGCCGCTCGCCGATCAGCCCGCCGTGCAGGGCGGGCATCTGGAACACCGGGATCCGGCTGTACTCGCCGGGCGGCGCCTCCGCCGCGCTGACCGTCGGCAGGAAGGCGATCATGCGGACCCCGGGCACCGGGCAGAGCGTGCGGTTGCGGTAGAAGGGCGCGTTGACCAGCACCGACCGCACGAACGGCTCGTCCGGGTGGCTCTTCACATGGCGGCCCCGGTTGGCGAGCCAGAAGATCCCGCGGAGTTCCCAGCCGGCCGCCACGCCCCACCCGGAATGCCCGGGCGGCGGGTAGTAGGCGCGGCCGGGCTGAACGAGCGGGCTGAACAGCAGCACCGCCTCCACCGGCAACGGCTGCGCCCACTTGTCGAGGTAGGTCCGCGCCACCATGGCCCCCTCGCTGAACCCGAGCAGGGCGATCGGCCGGCCGGTCCGCCGGTGCAGCCGGTCGATCTGGGCGGCGAGCAGCACCGCGCTGGAGTCCAGGGACCGGTGGGTCGCCTCGGGCCCGTACGGCCGCGGCCGCCCGTCCCGGTCGAGACCGGCGTAGGAGAACCGCTCCACCCGGGGGTCCGCCGGTAGCCGACCGCTCCACTGCGAGTCGTGCCCGGCGATGGCGATCACCGCGTGCGGCACCCGGTCGGGCAGCTGCTCGGTGAGCACCGGGGGCGTCCACTCCGCCGGCGGGCCCGTCGCCAGGCCGACGAGCGTCTGCGACCCGACCGCGGCGGCCATGGTGAGGACGATCGCCACCGGCGCGACCGGGATCCGGGCCAGGCGGATGCGGGCAGGTAGCACGGCCGCCGCCACGGTCCGCTGCCAGAGCAGGCCGTTGATCAGGCCGGCCAGCCCGGCCAGCGGGACGGCCCACCATCCCGGCATGCTGGAGATGAGCGCGCCCGCCACGGTCAGCACCACGAAGTTCAGCACCGACCAGCCGAGCAGTTCGATCGTCGGCAGGCCCCGCCACCAGTGCCGGACCACGCCCGCGCGTTGGAGGAACGGGGCGAGCACCAGCATCGGGGCGAGCGAGGCGAACAGGTAGAGGGAGAGCGCGACCGCCGAGAAGGCCACCGAGATGGCGGCCCAGGGCGAGATGATGACCAGGGCGAGCGCGGCCACCTCCAGGTTCCGCCGGACCAGCCAGCCGAACCCGGGACGCGCCGGCCCCACGGGCCAGGCCAGGTAGGTCAGCCCGGCGGTGAGCAGGCCACGGAACACGGTGAGCGCCACCAGCCCGAGCAGGAAGTTCCACCAGGAGTCGTGGTAGACCAGCAGCCACCGCAGGTCGTGGTACGAGTCGTACGGCCACACCGCGGTCACCTGGGGCGCCAGCCCCCGGGCGCCGTGGAACCCGATGCCGATGAGCACCGCCTCCTGCACCACCGGCGGCAGCACGGCGAGCACCAGCAGCATCGCCGTCCGGCTCCGGAGTGCCTCCACCGCCGCTCCTTCAGTGCCTTCGGTCCTCGGCCCCTTGAAGGATCTCCCGGGAGCCGGTCCGGCGGTGCCGGAATGGCTGACCAGGGCGTACGGAGAGTCAGCGGGCGGTCCCGCTGCGCAGGGCCGGCGGACCGGCGGGGTGGCGTCCGCCGCGTCGCGTGGCAACCTGTCGCATCCCTCGGGCAGGATGCACGACGTGCGCCGTGAACGGGACGACCAGCCGACCGGAGACCGCCGATGACCGACGACCTGCTCGACGGCCCCGGCGACGGGGTCGGCCGGGTGCTCGGCACCGCCGACGCCACCCCGCTCACCTTCTGGACCGCCGTCGCCCCCGGCAGCTACCTCCAGCTCGACGACGTGGTGGTGACCCGCCGCGAGCTGCCCGACCGGGAGCCGGTCACCATCGCCGGCGTGGTCACCCAGGTGCGCGCCCGGCACGAGGGGGCGCAGTTCGACTCCGACGTGTTCGCCATCGCCGACGGCACCCTGCCGGCCCAGGTGCAGGAGGCCGCCGAGGTCACCACCACCCGGGTCGACCCGGAGTTCTACGTGCCGCCCACCCCGGGGGCGGTGGTGCACCGGGCCGAGGGCGACGCCCGGGCCCGGGCGCTGCACTTCGACCGGATGGAGCGGCGCATCCCGATGGGCATGGGGCGCGACGGCGTCCCGGTCTACCTCAACGCCGACTTCCTCGACGGCACCCGCGGCGCGCACGTCTCCATCTCCGGCATCTCCGGCGTGGCCACCAAGACCAGCTTCGCCACCTTCCTGCTCTACTCGGTCTTCCGCTCCGGGGTGCTCGGCGGCGACGCGGTCAACGCCAAGGCGCTGATCTTCAACGTCAAGGGCGAGGACCTGCTCTTCCTCGACCACCCCAACACCCGGCTCGACGACGCCACCCGGGCCGGCTACGCCAAGCTCGGGCTCGACGCCGGCGCCTTCCCCGACGTCCGGGTCCACGCCCCGCCCCGGGTCGGCGACTCCTCCGGCACACCCGACGTGAGCAGCCGGCTCACCGGGGTGGACAGCTTCTACTGGACCCTGAGCGAGTTCTGCGCGGACCGCCTGCTGCCCTACGTCTTCGCCGACGCCGACGACGAGCGGCAGCAGTACACGATGGTGGTGCATTCGGTCGCCGCCCACCTGGCCCGATACGCCCAGCCCGCCGACGGCGGCGTGAGCATCGACGGGGTCCGGCTGGGCTCCTACGCCGACCTGGTCGACCACGTCGTCGAGCAGCTCAACGACGACGAGACCCGGGGCGAGTGGGCCGGCAGCGCGGTCGGCCTGGGCACGGTCAACGCGTTCGCCCGCCGCCTGATCGGCAGCAAGAAGGACCTGGGCCGGCTGATCCGTGGCGACCTGGCGACCCGCCGCCCGCACTCGATCAACACCGCCGAGTCCGCCCAGGTCACCGTGGTCGACCTGCACAACCTGCCGGACCGGGCGCAGCGCTTCGTGGTCGGCGTGACGCTCAAGAGCGAGTTCGAGCGCAAGGAGAAGGCCGGCACCGCCAAGCCGCTGCTCTTCGTCGTCCTCGACGAGCTCAACAAGTACGCCCCCCGCGAGGGCTCCTCCCCGATCAAGGAGGTGCTGCTCGACATCGCCGAACGCGGCCGCTCGCTCGGGGTGATCCTGGTCGGGGCGCAGCAGACCGCCAGCGAGGTGGAGCGGCGGATCGTCACCAACTCGGCGGTCCGGGTGGTCGGCCGGCTCGACCCGGCCGAGGCGTCCCGCCCGGAATACGGCTTCCTCCCGCCCGCCCAGCGCCAGCGGGCCCTGCTGGCCAAGCCGGGCACCATGTTCGTCAACCAGCCCGACATCCCGGTCCCGCTCTGCCTGGAGTTCCCCTTCCCGGCCTGGGCCACCCGGGTCTCCGAGGCCGGCCGGGCGCCCTCGGAGACGCTGCGCTCGATCACCCAGGCGGCCGACCCGTTCGCGGTGGTGGGCTCGGGCGCCGCCGACGACGACATCCCGTTCTAGAGGGCTGACCATGAAGATCCTGCACACCTCCGACTGGCACGTCGGCAAGGTCCTCAAGGGGCAGTCCCGGGCCGAGGAGCACAAGCAGGTGCTCGCCCAGGTGATCGACATCGCCCGGGTCGAGCGCCCCGACCTGGTCATCGTGGCCGGCGACCTCTACGACACCGCGGCGCCCACCCCGGAGGCGACCCGGCTGGTCACCCGGGCGCTCACCGCGCTGCGCCGCACCGGCGCCGACGTGGTGGCGATCGGCGGCAACCACGACAACGGCGCCGCGCTCGACGCGCTGCGCCCCTGGGCCGAGGCCGCCGGCATCACGCTGCGCGGCAGCGTCCGGGAGAGCCCGGCCGAGCACGTCATCGACGGCACCACCCGCGACGGTGAGCGCTGGCAGGTCGCCGCGCTGCCCTTCCTCTCCCAGCGCTACGCCGTGCGCGCCGTGGAGATGTACGAGCTGACCCCCGCCGAGGCCAACCAGACCTACGCCGACCACCTCGGGCGGGTGCTCGCCCGGCTCGCCGAGGGGTTCACCGAGCCGGACCGGGTGCACCTGGTCACCGCCCACCTCACGGTGGTCGGGGCGAGCACCGGCGGCGGCGAGCGGGACGCGCACACGGTGCTCGGCTACGCCGTGCCGGCCACCGTCTTCCCGGGCAACGCGCACTACGTGGCGCTGGGCCACCTGCACCGCTCCCAGCGGGTGATCGGCCCCTGCCCGATCCGCTACAGCGGCAGCCCGCTCGCCGTCGACTTCGGCGAGCAGGAGAACGTCGGGTCGGTGACGCTCGTCGAGGTGACCGCGACGTCCGCCGCGCGGATCCGGGAGGTGCCGGTGCCGGGCGCCGTCCCGCTGCGCACGGTCCGCGGCACCCTGGCCCAGCTCGCCGAGATCGAGGTGCCGGACGGCTGGCTGCGGGTCTACGTCCGCGAGCAGCCCCGCGCCGGGCTGCGCGAGGAGGTGCAGGAGCTGCTCCCCCGCGCCCTGGAGATCCGGATCGACCCGGAGCTGGTGCCCGCCCCGGGCAGCGGCACCCGCACCGCCCAGCGTGCCGGCCGCTCGCCGCGCGAGCTGTTCGCCGACTACCTGGGCAGCCGGGGCCACGCCGACGACGGCGTCCAGGAGCTCTTCGACGAGCTGCTCGAGGAGGTCGAGCACTGATGCGGCCGATGCGACTGGACATGGCGGGCTTCACCGTCTTCCGCGAGGAGACCACCGTCGACTTCACCGACGCCGACTTCTTCGCGCTGGTCGGGCCGACCGGCTCGGGCAAGTCGACGGTGCTCGACGCGATCTGCTTCGCCCTCTACGGCACGGTCCCCCGCTGGGGAGGCACCCGGGGCCTGGCCAACGCCCTCGCCCCGTCGGCCACCGAGGCGCGGGTGCGGCTGGTCTTCGAGTCGGCCGGCGACCGGTACGTGGCCACCCGGGTGGTCCGCCGCGACGGCCGGGGCACGGTGAAGACCGCCAACGCCGGGCTCCAGCTCATGCCGCCCGGGTTCGACGTCACCAAGCTCGACACCGGGCTCAGCCCGGAGGACCTGGGCGAGGTGGTGGCCGGCACCCCCGCCGAGATGGAGCAGGCGGTGCTCGACGCGGTCGGGCTGCCGTACGAGCAGTTCACCAGCTGCGTGGTGCTGCCGCAGGGGCAGTTCGCCGACTTCCTGCACGCCAAGCCGGCCACCCGGCAGCAGATCCTGGTCAACCTCCTCGGGCTGGGCGTCTACGAGGAGGTGCAGAAGAAGGCCACCGAGCGCGCCGGGCAGGCCGAGGCGAAGCTGGAGGCTGTCGACAAGATGCTCGGCGGCCTCGCCGACGTCGACGAGGAGAGCCTGGCCGGCGCCCGGGATCGGGTCGACCGGATGCGCGAGCTGGCCGGGGCGGTCGCGGCGGCCGTACCGGAGCTGGAGCGGGCACGAGCGACGGCGCGCGAGCAGGCGGCGGCCCTCGCCGCGCTCGACGGGGAGTTGACCGTGCTGGCCGGGGTCCGGCCACCGGACGGGACCGCCGAGCTGGCCCGGGCGGTGGCGGCCGCACGGACCGCCGCCGACGAGGCGGCCACCGCCGTCGGCCTGGCCGAGGAGCGCGAGGAGAAGCTGCGCGGCGAGCTGGCCGCGGCCGGCGACGAGAGCGCGCTGCGCCTCCAGCTCCGGGCGTACGCCGACCGGGAGAAACTGACCGGCGACGCGGCGGCGGTCCGCGCGGCGGTGGACGCGGCGCAGGCCGAGCACGACGCGGCGGCCGGGGCGCTCGCCGCGGCCCGGGCCGACGCCGAGCGCGCCGAGGCGGAGCTGGAGGCGGCGTTCCGGGCGCACGAGGAGGCGAAGGCCACCGACCAGGCGGTGGCGCTGCGGGCGCACCTGGTCGACGGCGCCCCCTGCCCGGTCTGCGAGCAGCCGGTCCCCCGGGTGCCGGCGGTGCCCAAGGGGTCGGCGGTGGCCCGGGCGCTCGCGGCCGGCAAGGCGGCCCGGGCGGCCAGCGAGGCCGCCAAGCGGGTGGTGCAGGATCGCGACGCGGCCGCCCGCGAGCTGGACCGGGTGCTGCTGCGCGCCCGGGCCGAGCACGACCAGCTCCGGGCCCGGCTTACCGAGCTGGACGGGCAGCTCGCCGACGCCGCCACGCCGGAGGCGCTGCGCGCGACCCTGGCCGAGCACGCCCGGCTGCGCCGGGCGCTGGAGGAGGCGGCGGGCGCGGTGCGCGCCGGCCGGGACGCCGCGCGGCGGGCCCGCGCCGGCCTCGACGGCGCGCAGGAGCGGCTGCGCCGGGCCTGGCGCGACTTCGACACCGTGCGGGACGGGCTGGCCCGGTTCGGCCCGCCGGCCGCCGACCGCGACGACGTGGCCGCGGCCTGGACGGCCCTCGCCGGGTGGGCCGGTGAGCAGGCCGGTCGGCGGCGCGCCGACCGGGCCGGGCTGGCCGCCGCCGTCGACGCCGCCGAGGCCGCGGCGGGCGAGGTGGCGGAGCGGATCGGCGGGCTCTTCGACGCGGCCGGGCTGGCCGGGCCGGAGGACCCGCAGCGCGACGCCGCGGTGGCGGTCGAGCGGGCCGAGGCGGAGCTGCGCCGGCTGGAGGAGCGCCGCGAACAGGCCGCCGAGCTGCGCGAGCAGCGGGCCGGCCACCAGCGGGAGTCCCGGGTGGCCCGCGCGCTCGCCGGGCACCTGCGGGCCAACAACTTCGAGCGCTGGCTGCTGGCCGAGGCGCTGGACCTGCTGGTCGACGGCGCCTCGCGGATCCTGCGTGAGCTCTCCGGCGGCCAGTACGACCTGGTGCACGACAAGGGCGAGTTCTTCGTGGTCGACCACCACGACGCCGGGCTGCGGCGCGGCGTGCGCACCCTCTCCGGCGGGGAGACGTTCCAGGCGTCGCTGGCCCTGGCCCTGGCGCTCTCCGAGCAACTGGCCGGGCTGTCCACGAGCGCGGCGAGCCTGGAGTCGATCGTCCTCGACGAGGGCTTCGGCACGCTGGACGCGGCCACCCTCGACACGGTCGCGGCCACCCTGGAGAACCTGGCCGCCCGGGGCGACCGGATGGTCGGCGTGGTCACCCACGTGCCGGCGCTCGCCGAGCGGATCCCGGTCCGCTTCGAGGTCCGCAAGGACGCCCGCACCGCCCGGGTCGAACGGACCGGCCTGTGAGCGCGCGAAGGGCGGCCCTGTGACGAGGTTCTTCGTCGACGCGTGGGACCCGGCGTACGGGGCGTCGTTCGAGGCGGCCGGCGGGGGCGGGCCGGCGGCGCCGAGCAGCGCCCAGGTCGACGCCGACGTCGAACTGCCCGCCACCGACTGGCGGGCCGTCGACGCCCGGCGCGACGTCACGGCCCCGGACGTGGTGCTGCTGGTCGACGGGGTGCGCCGGATCGACGCCAGCGTCTGGACGGCGGAGGACGACGGCACCTCGTTCCCCGGCATCGCCGCCTCGTACGCCGCCGGGGTGGTCCGCTGTGACCTGGAGCGGGGCGCGGCGGAGCTGGCCGGGACCCGGGTGGGCCGGGGGCTGTTCACCGCCAGCCCGTCGGCGCAGGACGTGGTCGCCGGGGCGATCCGCTACCCGGTGCACCGGGTGAGCGGCACCGGCGAGCTGAGCAAGCTGCCCGCCGCCGTGCAGGGCCCGCTCACCGCCCTGGAGGTGGCGGTCTCCGACGCGGTGCGGTCCGACGGCGACCTGCTGGTGGTGGACGGGCCGCTGCGCAGCCGGCGGAACCTGCCCCGCACCCTCGGCTACATCAAGACCCAGCACAGTCAATACCTGGACGGCCGGCTCACCGCGGTGGTCACCGGGCTGGCCCCGGGGCAGCGCTGCCCGGTGTTCCGGCTGGGCACGGCGTGGGGCGGCTACTCCTGGTACCTGCGGCTGCCGGTGGCCGGCGGCGCGCCCTGGGCGGGCATCGTGCGGGTGGAGTGCTCCGCCGACCTGACCGAGGCCGAGGCGATCGAGCTGGCCGACCTGTCCCTGGTCACGCTGCCCCGGTTCGCCTCCACCCCGTACAAGGACCCGCGCGCCCCGCAGAACCTGATCCCGATCGCCGGCCTGGAGCGCCGGTTGCGCGGGATGCTCGGCGACGCCCGCCTGCTGCACCGGGTGCTCACCGCGGCGGCCCGGGGGATCCGGCGCTGATGGGCCGGCGACGCGGCGCGGACCGGGCGGTCGCGCAGGTCGACACCGGACAGGCCGAGCTGGTGCCCGACCCGGACCGGCCGGGCTCCTGGACGCTGCTGCTCGACGGGGCCCCGCAGTCCCATGTGGACCTGGCCGACCCCACCCACCTGGAGTTCGAGTACGTCCGGCGGCTGGCCGCCGCCCTCGACCTGGTGGCACCGGCCGGCGCGCCGCTGCGGGTGCTGCACCTGGGCGGCGGCGCGCTCACCCTGCCCCGCTACGTCCAGGCCACCCGCCCCGGCTCGACCCAGCGGGTGTCCGAGGTGGACGGCGCGCTGGTGGAGCTGGTGCGGCGGGAGCTGCCCTGGCCGGCCGACCCCCGGCTGCGGGTCCGGGTCGCCGACGCCCGGGCCACCCTGACGTCCAGCCGGGACGGCAGCTACGACGTGGTGGTCGCGGACGTCTTCGCCGGCGCCCGCACCCCCGCCCACCTGACCTCGGTGGAATACGTCGCCGAGGTGGCCCGGGTGCTCCGGCCCGACGGGTACTACCTGGCGAACGTCGCCGACGGCCCGCCGCTGCGGCACGCCCGCGGGCAGGTCGCCACGGTGCGCACCGTGCTGCCCCGGGCGTGCCTGGTGGGCGACGCGGCGGTGCTGCGCGGCCGGCGCTACGGCAACCTGGTGCTGGTCGCGTCCCGCGTGGAGCCGCCGGTGCCGGAGCTGACCCGGCGGGCCGCCGGCGACTGGTTCCCCGGCCGGGTGCTGGCCGGCGCCGAGCTGGACCGGTTCGCCGGGGGCGCCCCGGTGGTCCACGACGCCGGCGCCACCGACTCCACCCCGCCTCCGCCCGGAATTTTTTCCGTCCGGCGTTGATCCGCTCGGCGGACCGCTCCGTATCACCGGGCGGCCATGCCCGTGGGGGGTCGGCTGACGTCATTGGACACCGGAGGTCTGCATGCATGCGGTGGCGGCCGGCTGGCACGGCGAGGTGGCGAGGCCCGAGTGGATGTTCGCCCGGGCACAGCCCCAGTCGCGCGCGTCGAGGTCGGGCCGGGGGGTCGACGCCCGCCCCTCGGATCGCCAGAATGACCCGGTGACGCCGCGACCGGCGCCCGGACGCCACCAGGCGACGTCCACCGAGGCCAGCCACTCCGACCAGCTGATCCGGCTGCTCTACGCCGAGCACGCCGGGCCCCTGCTGATGTTCGTGATGCGGCTGACCGGCGGGGACCGGCAGCGCGCCGAGGACATCGTGCAGGAGACGCTGCTGCGGGCCTGGCGCAACGCGCACCGCCTGGGCACCCACGGCCAGGGCTCGCTGCGCCCCTGGCTGGTCACGGTGGCCCGGCGGATCGCCATCGACGAGCACCGCAGCGAGCAGGCCCGCCCGGCGGAGACCTACGACCGGGACCTGACCGCGTTCGCCGAGTCGGACAGCACCGACCGGGTGCTGCGCACCATGACGGTGGCCGACGCGCTGCGTACGCTGAGCCAGTCGCACCGGGAGATCCTGGTGGCGACGTACTTCCGGGGGCGTACCGTGCCCGAGGCGGCCGAGGAGCTGGGCCTTCCGCTCGGCACCGCGAAGTCGCGGGTCTACTACGCGCTGCGCGCGCTGCGCACGGCTCTGCAGGAGAGGGGGGTGACGGAATGAGCCGCGCGGACCACATGGACGTCGCCGCGTACGCGCTCGGCGTGCTGGACCCGCAGGACGCCGAGCGGTTCGAGGAGCACCTGGCCACCTGCTGGGCGTGCGCGGCGGAGCTGGAGACGATGGTCCCGGTGGTGGGGCTGCTCTCCGGCATCGACGGCGAGGCGATGGCCGCGCTGGAGCAGACGCACACCGATCCCGCGCTGCTGGACCGTACCCTCATGGCGGTCCGCCGGGACCGGAAGCGGACCCGGATGCGGCAGGTCTTCGCCGCCGCGGCGGCCGTGGTGGTGTTCGGCGGCCTGAGCGGCGTCGTCGCCGCCGGCGTGCTCGACGGCGACGACGGGAAGCGGATCCCGCAGGCCGAGCCGACGCTGACCGCGCCCGTCACCGCCCCACCGTCCCCCGGGCCGACGTCGTCGGGGGACGGCATCGGGGGCAACAACGAGTTCGAGGGCGACCCGCACGAATCTCTCGACCCGAGCACCGGCGTGAAGACCACCATGTGGCTGGCATCAAAGGAGTACGGCACGCAGATCGGGGTGTTCCTCACCCGCCTGCCCGGGCCGCGCACCTGCCGGCTGGTCGTGGTCCGGAAGAACGCCACCAGCGAGGTGGTCTCCACCTGGTCGGTGCCGGGCGGCGGCTACGGCACGAACACCAACCAGCTCCCCCTGACGCTGAGCGCGTCCACCTCCGCCCCGCTCAAGGACATCGAGAAGATCCAGGTGCAGTCGGTCGACGTCAACGGGGTCGCCAGCCCGCTGGTGACGGTGGCCGACCTCTGATCCGCCGGGACGCCGGCGCCGGGCAGCGACACCGCCCGGCGCCGTTTCGTCGTGCCCGGGGCACGGTGACCCGTCGTGCTCCCCCACGCGCGGCCGGCCGGATCGGTTCAACGGGTCCACTGTGAAATGGAGCACCCTTTTCTCTTCAACCTTGACAGCGCGCCGCCCGTACTACTCGGCGAACTGCCAAGAACGAGGAGGGCACGTGGCACACCTGAAGCGGACGACCGTCATCGTCGCGAGCGCGATGGTCGCACTAACGGCCTGCGCCCCCGCGGGCTACGACGGGGCGAACTCGAGCGCGGCCGAGCCGGTCGCCGTCGCCGCGGCCGAACCCACCGCGTCGGCCGAACCCGAAGCCTCCGCGTCCCCGGACGCGGCCGCCGACGACCAGGCGCCCCCGTCCGACGTGAAGCTCACCGACGAACTGGTCGGCAAGAAGCTGCCCCGGATGGGCCAGGTCGTCACCGACCAGGACGGCTGGGTGCTGTACCGGTTCGACAAGGACTCGGCCGACCCGCCGCAGTCCAACTGCGTGGACAAGTGCGCCCAGGTCTGGCCGCCCGCGCTGACCGACGGCAACCCGCAGCTCCAGGGCGTCTCCGACGACAAGGTCGGCACGGTCACCCGGCAGGACGGCACCCGGCAGATCACCATCGGGGGCTGGCCGGTCTACCGCTACATCGGGGACAAGAAGCCGGGCCAGTGGAAGGGCCAGGGTGTCGGCGGCACCTGGTTCGTCGTCGACCCGAACGGCAAGAAGAACCTCACCTGCCTGCCCACCGGCACCCCGAAGGCGGTCGCCCCGCCCGCGTCGGGCGACTCGGGCGGGGACTCGGGCTACTCGTACTGACGAACCCATGGACACGGTGGCCGGTCGCAGCCGGGGAGGGCGCGGCCGGCCACCGTCGTGGTCCCGGGACAGCGGCGAACCGGCAGCCCCGCGTCCCGGCGCGGCGCCGGCCCGGTACGGGCCGGCGCCGCCGCACGTCGATCCGCGGGCATGCCGGACCGGAGCGGTCTCCGGCGCTGGCCCGGTCGACGCGTAGTGTGAGAGGCCAGCGGCAGCCGCGACACCCCGTCCGCGATGGACGGACCACGGCGCCGGCGCGCGGAGGGGAAGGAGCGGCGTGGCGGATCGGAGGCTGCGCCGCCTGCCGGTGGTACTCGCGCTGGTCGGCTCCCTCGTGGGCGTCGGGGGCGCGACGGCGGCGGCAGGCTGGACCGTGGACGACCGCCCCACGACCGCGGTGCCGGCCACACCCACCTCGCCGGCTCCCGCACCCTCCGCCCGGTCCACCTCGCCGGTGCCCGCACCGCCCGCACCGGTTCCCCTGACGGTGCTCACGTGGAACGTGTGCGCCAACGGCAAGGGGCGCTGTCTCGCCGGTGGCCGGCACCGGCAACTCGCCGTCACCATCGGGCAGGCAGCGCGGAATGGTTCGGCGGACGTGCTGTTGCTGCAGGAGATGTGCGCCGACCTGCTGCCCGCGCTGATGGGCAGCCTCGGCGCCGGCTGGCGGGTCCACTTCCGCCAGGCATCGAAGGCCGCAGTCAGACGCGGTGCCCTCGTGACCCGGCCGGCCACCTGCGGATCCGGCGGCGACCGGTACGGCCAGGCGGTGGCGGTGCGGTCGTCGGCGGCGGGCGCGGCATCAGACGGGCAGATCTCGTGGCTGATCCCGCTCCCGTCTCCGAAGCCCCGGGGCACCAGGTGGATGGAGCGGCGGCTGGCGGTGTGCGTTCGGCTGCGCGCGCCCCGGGTCCAGGTCTGCAGCGCCCACCTGTCGACGCCGCAGCAGGATCCCGACGGCAGGATTCGAAGCGCCCAGGCCGCGCGACTCGCTGCCGAAAGCCGCCGCGGCCTGGGACAGGGCTACCTGACCGTCATCGGCGGCGACCTCAACACCACCCCGGGAAGCACGGCGACCGGCAGCCGTCAGCTCGTCCTACAGCCCCTGTACGACCTTGGTGCCGACTGCGACCTGGGCAGGATGCGGCCGACGTTCGGCACCGTCAAGATCGACTACCTCTTCTCGGGACACGGTATCGAGCGGCTCGGCTGCGAGCCGATCCAGACATCGCTCTCCGACCACCGCATGCTCGCGGCGCGCTACCACCTCTACCCGGGCCGGACCGTCGGGTGACCGGCGCCGCCCCCGGACGTCAGCCCTTCTCCCAGGGGCTGGGCACCGGGAAGTAGGTGTCCAGGAAGGGCGTGAGCACCGACAGCTGGGCGGCGAGGTCCTCCTCCGTGGAGTACGCGTCGTTGAGACAGAACACGTGCCGGTCCCGCTTCGCGAGCAGGTGAGCCAGGCGCGCGGGCGTGTCCGGGTTCGACAGCTCGGCGATGGTGTAGTCCAGCTCGCCCGGCACTGCGCGGCCGGTGTGGAACGCGTAGTAGTGGTGCAGCGACGACGCGACCGAGATGTCTGTGATACTGCGGAACCGGCTGCCGGCGGTCGTCCGGTGCTGCGCCGCGAAGGTCTCCTCGATGTCGTACAGCACGCTGCGCCGCAACACGTGCGGCATGTGCTTCATCTTCTGCGTCAGCACCGTGCCGAACCGCTCGGCGATCAGCGCCCGGTTGTTCTTGCCGGCCGCCGACGCCGGAATGTCGTCGGCCGAGGGCGGCCCCGGTGGCACCAACGCCGGCGAGGGGAAGAACTTCGTGATGCCGTTGGCCAGGAAGAAGTCCCCCGGGGTGACGTCCCGGCCGAGGAAGACGTCGTCGTTGAAGTAGAGGAAGTGTTCGGACAGCCCGTCGATGTGGTGCAGCTGGCTCTCGATGGCGTGCGAGTTGAACGTCGGCAGCACCGACGGGTCGCGGAAGATCTCCCGGTGGCTGACGACCCGCAGCCCCGGGACGTCAGGGTCCAGCCACGGCGGCACCTGGTCGTCGGTGACCAGGTAGACGGTACGCACCCAGGGCGCGTACGTGTGCACGGAGCGGAGCGAGTAGCGAAGCTCGTCCCGGCTGAGGAAGCGCGCCGCGCTTGCCGACTCCACGTGGTAGGGCACCCCGGCCACCTCGGCGCGCCGGCGCAGCCATGCCGGGTCGGTGCCGTCCACCCAGGTGTAGACCAGGTCGACCGGGAACGTCACGTCGTCCGGACGGCGGATCGCGAACTCCGGCCGGGTCCGGACGGTGACGGTCGGGGTCGCCGGCCCGAGGGCGGTGAACAGGTCCGCGGGCACCCGGACCGAGGGGCCGACCGCCGGCAACTCCTGCGCCACCAGATTCCGGCGCGGGGCGACCAGCCGATCCTCGCGCCGGGTCCAGAACTCCACCTCGCAGCCGTACGGCATACCGAGCACCAGGCGATGACGGGGATCGGTCCAGTACCAGGTCAGGCGGATCACCCCGACCTCGCCCAGCCGCCGCCACACGGCCGGCTCGAAACCGGGCGCGGAGGAACGGGGCTCGGCGCCGTTCACGGCGGAGACATACCCGGGCACACGGCGGCACGCCTCCTCGAGCGCCGCATAGACCCGCGGACGGTCGTCCGCGTCGACGCCCACCACCGCGGTGCGATCCGACCGGCCACGGACGGCGAAGTGCTCCACCCCCGCCTCGGCGAGCGCCGCGCTGACCGCCCTGAGGTTGGCCGCACGGGCCGTCCACGGGGAGAGGTCCGGGCGCACCAGAGCCAGCCGGGTACGGCGGTCCACGGTCAGCACCACCCGGTCCCCGCCGGCCAGCAACTCGGGCTGGCGACGGGCAAGCCGGTCGCTCCGCCGTACCGACGGCTGACCGGCGCCGGTCACCTGCGCCACCCACTGTTTCATCTGCATGCGGGTCTGTGGGCTCAGCCGCCGAGCGATGGCCCGGCGGGCCTGAGGGCTGAGGACCCGCCGGTACGTCTCGACAACCCGCGACGGCTCGGCGACCGCCCGCTGCGGCTGAACTCGTCCCTGCTCGGTCATCCTCGTCATCCCCTCCGGTCAGCGGCTACGGTCGGTCCACGACCACGATCGACAGCTCGCTGTCGATCGTGTAGTACGGGCGGACACGAAGCACCGGGGCCGGGTCCTCCTCGATGAGGTCGAGTGGAACGTCGTCGGTCAGATGGATCTCCGGGTAGATGTAGGTGCTCTTCTTGTCCACGACGTCGTCGACGAACCGGCCGAGCCGCACCTCGGAGCCGTCCCACTGCCGCAGGTAGATGTCCCAGTCCTCGTAGCGGCCGAGCCGCAGGCTGGTGAGCGCGTACAGCGGGACGGCCAACTGCAGCGCGCCGCCGGCCATACGCCAGGTGGGTACGATCAGCGAGTCCGGCCGGTCGCCGCGGCGGCGCAGCACCCCCCCGTCCGGAATGTCGGGACCGTGCCAGCTGAACTCGACGGTGATGTGCTGACCGTCCATCTGGATCCGGTGCACCTCGGCGTGGCACGGCCGCACCCAGCTGCGGACCGCCAGGAAACCGTCGTTGGTGCGGTAGGGCACGTGTGCCCGCACCCCTGGCCACCGTCCGTACGGGCCGCCCTGCGAATAACCGGCCAGGACCCGGCTGTCCAGCAGCCGCGGGCGCAGCCGCCGCCGCCCCTTCCCGTCCACGAGGTGGGCGTTCCACCGCCCCTCGGGCAGCGCGTCCGCGTCGAGGACCCCGATGAGCCGCATTCCCTGCTCGGACGGGGTGAGCGGCACGGTGAGCGTGGCGCTGCTGTCCCGGCCGCGCAATGCGATGACGGCGTCACCGGAGCAGTCCGCGCCATCGACGTCGAAGCGCAGCCCCAGATCGGGTAGAACCAGACAGGCCGCAGCCGGGACGTCGGCCGAGGCCGAGACGCGCCGACGGATCGCGTTCTGCAACCGGGTACTGGTGCCCCGAGCGCGGCGCACCCGGGCCAGCCGGACGAGTGCGCCCATGCTCGCCCGGCGGGCCAGGCCGTTAGCGGCGATGCCGCGCAGCACGGGGTCGGCGAGGGCCCGGACGAGATCGGGCTCGCGAAGCAACTCACCGCTGCGGGCCAGCACGGAACGGGTCAACCCGCGCGCTGGCGGCCGGCGCAGCACGCGATGGGCTGTCCCGCTCGCGCGGCGTGCCGCGAGCACCTCCGCGCAGTCGTCCGCGAACTTGGCCGCCAAGGGGGCGGGGTCGAATCGGCCGGAGTTGACCAGGGCCAGCTTGCCCATCCGGACCCGCAGTTCGTCGTCGCGCATCAAGGTACGCAACGCCGCCGCGTAGCCGTCCAGATCATCGGTCGGGACCAGCAGCCCGTCCTCGCCGTCGTCAATGATTTCGCGGGGACCGACGGGGCAGTCGGTGCTCAGCACCGGAAGACCGAGCCGCATCGCCTCCACGAGGGTCATGCCGAACGACTCGCGGGTGGAGGAGGACGCGGCGATGGCCCCCTTCACCCACTCAGTCGACATGTCGTCGCGGCGGCCCATCAGGTGGACCTGGTCATGGAGGCCGAGTCCCCGGATCAGCGCCGCGAGTGGCTGCCGCTGCTCGCCGTCGCCGTAGATCCGCAGCGTCCAGCCCGGGCAGTCGACCACCGCCCGGGCGAACGAGGCGATCAGCCGGTCGTACCGCTTGATGCGATCGAGACGGCCGGCCGCGACCACGATCCTGCTCCGCCCGTCGGCGGCCGGCAGTCCGGGGGACGGCGAACTGTTCGGCAGGACCTCGACCCGGGTGCCCGGCACCGGATTGCCGCTCCGGAAGGCCTCCGCATCCGCGTGAGTGACGGTGTACGCCACGTCGATTCGCGAGTAGTACCGGCTGATCTCCGCCTTGAGCGTGTCGTGGATCAGGTCCTGCGTCATGTGCTCCTGGGCGACGCGGACCGCGTGGTCCGGCGCGTACCGCGCCACGGCCAGGTTGAGGCCCGGCCGGGTGCCCACCACGACGTCCGCGTCCGTGCGGCGCAGATAGCGGATGATCCGTTCGTCGGTGAGCTGGCTGTACTGCAGGTGGAACTCCTCCTGCTCGGGGACGAGGGTCGACGGTTCCCGGTGCCTCGGGTTCAGCCGGTCCGGACGCCGCGGCCGGGTGTCGACAAGCGGCACCACGGTGATCCGCTCGTCGACGGCGAACATCGTCCGGTCGAGCCGGCGGAAGACCGAGGCGATCTCCACCTCGTGGCCGCCTTCCACCAGCGCCGTGGCCAGGTTCAGCACCGCCCGGTTCGTGCCGCCCACCCCGTAGAAGTTGTGGATGAGGAAGGCGAACTTCACCGCACGACCGCCATTTCGTACGGGCTCGGAACCGGGAAGTATGCCTCCAGGAAGGGCTCCAGGACCGCCATCTGCTGCTGCAGTTCCGCGTAGGTGGAGAACGCGTCGTTGATGCAGAAGGTATCCCAGTCCCGCCGTGCCTCGGCCCGCTTCAGCCGGGCCGCGAGGTCCGGGACGGCGAGCTGGACGTATCCGTAGTTGACGTGGCCAGGCAGTGCCCGCCCGGTCAGGAAGGCGTAGTAGTGGTGCAGCGAGTAGGTGATGGTGAGGTCGGTCGAGCTCCGGAATCGGCTCCGCACAGTCGTCGCATGTTCCGCCGGGAACTCCCGTTCGATCTCGGCGAGGATGCTGCGCCGCAACGGGTACGGAACGTGCTGGGTGCCCTGGGTCAGCGTCCTGCCGAACCGCTCCACGATGAGCCGGCGATTGTTCTTGATCATGGCGTCGACCGGGCTGTCGGCGCTCGTGACCGGGCCGAGCGGGATCCGGTTCTGGGACAGGAAGAACTTCGTGTTGCCGTTGGCCAGGAAGAACGTCTGGGGGGCCAGCGGGCGGCCGAAGAACATGTCGTCGTTCAGATAGAGGAAATGCTCTGCCAGGCCGTCGATGTTGTGCAGCTGGCTCTCGATGGCGCACGAGTTGAAGGTGGGCAGGGCGGCCCGGTCGGTGAAGATGTCCTCGTGATTGACCAGGAAGATGTTTCCGGCGCTCAGATCAAGCCAGGCCGGCCGTTGCCGGTCGGTCACGATGTAGATGTTGCGCACCCACGGCGCGTTGAGGTGCAGTGACCGGAGCGAGTACTTCAGCTCGTCCCGATTGATGTACCGGGACTCGCTGGCCGCCTCGGCGTGATACGCCTCGCCTTTGAGGTTGGCTCGCCGACGCTGCCAGTCGGGGTCCGCGCCGTCCACCCACGTGTACACCACGTCGATCGGGAAGTCGACGTCGTCCGGCAGCAGGTGGTCGAACTCCGGCCGGGTCCGGAAACTCAGCCCCGGCTTCGCGGGCGAGGCCAGGCGGGTGAACCGATGCTCGCCGGCCTCGACCGGCACGCCCTCGACCGGCACCGCCGGCATCATGCGGTTGCGCCGCGGCGCCCGTAGCATGTCCCCGGTCCGGTCGGGCCGCCAGAATTCAACCTCGCAGCCGTAGGCCGCGCCGAGCACCAGCTTCTCCGTCGGGTCGACGCGGAACCAGGTCAGCCTCAGCGCCCGAACCGAGTGCAGGTCCACCCAGGCGGCCGGGTCGGCGGCGTCGTGCATCATGCCGACGATCGGAGGCTTGGGCAGGACCTGGCTCACGTAGCAGTTGCCGCTCGCGCCGAGCTTCTCAAGGGCCCCGATGGCGGCGGTCCGGTCTTCCTCGCTGACGCTCACCACCGGGGTGCGGTCGTCCATGCCACGGACCACGAAGTGGTCCACTCCGTGCGCCGCCAGGGCTGCCGTCACCGCGGCGAGGTTGAGCTGACGAGCCCGTAGCGGGGTGAGACCGTTGTGCACGTGGGCGCGCCGCAGCCCGCCGTCCACCAGAATCTCCCGAACTTCGTCCGTGCCGTCGGGGTGGTGGGGCGCGGCGGTCAGCGAACCCGGGGTGTCTTTCACGGCACTTCCTTCATGATCCGGACGACGAGCGGACGGGCGCGAGGTCACCAGGCTGGTCAGGCATCTCGCCCATGTCCCGGCTGGTTGTCGGGGTAGGTCTCCCGGTTGTCGGGGTAGGTCCCCCAGCCAGGTGGCACAACGTCCTGGTCCGCCGTCCTGCCGGCGGCGATGCGCATCGAGGGCAGCGTGGGCGCGTCCAGTCGCGGACCGACTCGCAGTGCGGGCACGGTCTGGCCGTCCACCTGCCGGCCGACGGCGAGGGCGGGGGTGGTCGGGGCATCGACCTGCCGCCCGCGCCGGTCCGCGCCGCGCGCCTGCCGCCACAGCGTGGTCGCGCTGACCGTCCGACGCTCGGCGACCACGTCGTCGCTCAACTCGAACGGCGCCGGGAAGGGCAGGTAGCGCGGCAGGAAGTCGGCCAGCATCCGTTCCTGCTCGGCGAAGGCCCCCGGGTCGGAGTCGGTGTCGTTGAGGCAGAAGACGTCACGGTGCCGGCGCGCCAGCAGCTCGGCCAGGCGGGCGGGTGTCGACGGGTGGCCGAGGTCCGCGTACTCGTACTCGATCTCGCCCGGCACCGCCTGCCCCGTGAGGTAGGCCCAGTACTGGTGCAGCGACGAGGGGATGGACAGGTCGCCCTGGTGCCGGAACAGGTGTCCGGCCGTCTCCGTCACCTCCGCCTGGAGCACCTGCTCGATCTGGTACATGATGCTGCGCCGCAGCGCGAACGGCGTGTGCTTCATCTTCTGCGTGATGGTCACACCGAACTGCCGCTGGATGTGCCGGCGGTTGTTCTTCCCGGCGGCGTTGACCGGCGGGTCGCTCGGCCGCGCCTCGCCCAGCCCGAACTGGGCCGGGGAGAGGAAGAACTTGGCGATCCCGTTGGCGTGGAAGAAGTGCGTGGGCAGCAGCGGCCGGCCCAGGAAGACGTCGTCGTTGAAGTAGAGGAAGTGCTCGGCGAGCCCGGGAATCCGGTGCAGCCGGGACTCGATGGCGTGCGAGTTGAACGACGACCGGACGCCGAGGTCGCCGAAGAGCTCGGCGTGGGTGACCACGGTGACCATGGGGTGGGTCGGGTCGAGCCAGCTCGGCAGCTGGTTGTCGGTGACCAGGAAGATCTTCCGCAGCCAGGGCGCGAAGCTGTGCAGCGACCGCATCGCGTACCGCAACTCGTCCCGGTTGTGGTACCGCGAGGAGTTGGCGGCGACCGCGTGCCGCGCCTCGGGCAGGGCCAGCGCGGCCATCTTGCGGCGCAGCCACTCCGGATCCGAGCCGTCCACCCAGGTGAAGACGGCGTCGATCGGGAAACCCACCCGGTCCGGCGCGCGCATGGTGAGATCCCGACGGGTGCGGTACGTGTGGTCGTCGGCCTCGGGAACGAAGTGGCTGATCAGCGCCGCCGCCACGCGTACCGGTTCCGCCCGTGCCGGCGCCTCGTCGACCACCGCGTTGTGCCGGGGCGCGCGGACCACGTCCCCCACCCGCGACCAGAACTCGATCTCGCAGGCGAACTGGGCGCCCAGGACCACGCCGGCCCGGACGTCGGTCACCGGGAACCACACCTGGACGACCTCGGTGGGCGCCAGGTCGGGCTGGTTCCGCCCGGGCCGCACCTCGACCCTCCGAACGTGCGCGCCGGCGAGCACCGGTGCGGAGCGAACCAGGCGGAGCACCTCGGCCCGCCGGTCCTCCAGCACGGCGACCGAGCTGCGCAGGTAGTCGTCGTTGCGCAGGCAGTGGTGGTCGATCCCGGCCGCCGCGAGGGCCGCGGTGACCGCGGTCAGGTTGCGATGCCACATCTGCAGCGGGGTCGCCGCGGCCACGACCTCGGCCTGGGTCCGTACGCCGCCGTCGCTGACGGTCACGCGGGAGCCCAGCGGGTGCACGGTGTCACCGCCGCCGGGCAGGGTGAGGCTGCGCACGAGGCTGAGCCGCCGCTCCTGGGGCAGCAGCTTGATCAGTCGGCGCCGCGCTCCCTGCGGTAGGGTGCGGTACAGCTTGAGCGCGATCATGCGAGCGGACCGTCGGTGCCGACGACCCGGGCCTTACCCGCCACGGTTCAGGACCGGTCGGGTGAGGTCGGCAAGGCCCGAGTCGATACCCGGGCAGAAACCGGATCAGCATCCATTCGCTGACAGCCTTTCTCATTGCTTCCCCGTTGGCCGCCGGGAATCCCGGGCCAGCACGCCGACATGCGGCGCGGAGCCGAGGGACGTCATCCCACGGCGGCAAAGCGGGACATTAGCAGTCGTTCACGTCTGGAACATCCGATGTTCATCTCGCGTCCGACAGCATCCGAAACGTTATGTCGCATTTGGTGTCCTGCTAGGGGTTCACGTTTGGCAAGTGCGCCTCAATGGATGACGGGCCGCTACCGGATCGGCTGATACGCCGTCCGGACCGTCCGCGTCGGTCCGGTCACTCCACGCCGAGCCGCGGCAGGTTCCCTCCGTACACCTGGCAGAGTGGCGGGGTGACCTCCCGCGCCGCCCGCCGGACGCTGCGCCCCCCGGCCGGCTACCGACTGGCCGCCTCGGTCCGCGCCCTCACCTTCAGCCCGTACGACCCGTGCGCCCGGATCACCGCCGGCACCTTCTGGTGGGCCACCCGCACCCCGGCCGGCCCGGCCACCCTCGCGCTGCGCCCGGACGCCGGTGAACTGGTCGCCGAGGGCTACGGCCCGGGGGCGGACTGGGTGGTCGAGCGCGCCGACGCGGTGGCCGGTCTCCGCGACGACCTGACCGGGTTCGCCGCGCTGGCCGACGCGCACCCGCTGGTGGCCCGGCTGGCCCGCGAGCACCACGGGCTGCGGATGCCCGCCACCGGCCAGATCTTCCCCCGGCTGCTGCGCGCCGTCTTCGAGCAGAAGGTGACCGGCAAGGAGGCGTACCGCGCCTACGCGGCGACCGTGCGGCACTTCCGGGAGCCGGCGCCGGGGCCGCTGCAACCGCTGCTGCTGCCGCCCGAGGCGGCCGCGGTGGCGGCCACGCCGTACTGGGTCTTCCACCCGTTCGGGGTGGAGCAGCGGCGGGCCGACACGCTGCGCCGGGCGGCCGCCGTCGCGGACCGGCTGGAACGCTGCGCCGACGCGGCCGAGGCCACCCGCCGGCTCACCGCGATAGCCGGCATCGGGCCGTGGACCGCCGCCGAGGTGGTCCGGATCGCGTACGGGGACCCGGACGCGGTCAGCGTCGGCGACTACCACGTCCCCAACACGGTGGCCTGGGCGCTGGCCGGGGAGCCGCGGGGCGACGACGCCCGGATGCTGGCCCTGCTGGAGCCGTTCCGGGGCCACCGGGGGCGGGTCTGCGTGCTGTTCGAGGCCGCCGGCATCCAGGCGCCGAAGTACGGGCCACGGGCCCCGATCCGCTCCTTCGCCGGTTACTGACCCCCGGCCGGCGACGCCGGCGGGTGACCCTCGCAGAGCCGGCGCAGGTTCCGCCCCAGCCACCAGGCGTACGCCTGCTGGAAGACCCGGGTGAGCGGCCCGGCGGCGCGGACGTACCAGCGGGCGTGCCGACTGAAGGCGGTCACCTCGAACCAGACCCCGCCGCCGTCCCGGGTGACCAGGAACGCCTCCTCGCCGACCTCGGGGTGCCCCGGCAGGGTGCCGTAGCCGAACCCGGCCCGGTCCGGCTCGTCCACCGCCCAGACCACCTCGGTCGGGCCCCAGATCCGCAGCGGGCCGACGCCGAGCCCCGGGGTGACCCGCACCCCGGCGGCGGCGCGCGGCGCGTCGGTGCGCATGACGACACCCGCGGCCCGGTGCAGCCGCCAGCCGAGCACCGCGTCCGCCGCGACCGGGAAGCCGCCGTCCGGCAGCCGGACCCGGTGGCGCAGGTGGTGGTAGCCGGCCGGCAGGCGTCCGTCGCGGGTCGCGCCCACCTCGGGGTACGTCAGCTCGGACACCTCGGCCTCCTCGTCGCGGGACACCGCCAGGGTACGACCGGCACCGGCGGCCCGCCCGACGCCGGTCCGGCGGGCTGTGGTGGGCTTGCCGGGTGACCGATGAGCTGACCGTCGCCCCGGCCGGTGTCCCGGACGCCGGCGAGATCCTCACCGTGCAGCGCGCCGCGTACCTGGTGGAGGCGCAGCGCTACCGGGACCTGTTCCTGCCCCCGCTGACCGAGACCCTGGACGAGGTCCGCGCCGCCCTCGCCGGCCCGACCGTGGTGCTGGCCGCCCGGCTCGGGCCCCGCCTCGTCGGCTCGGTCCGGGCCCGGATCGACGGCGACACCGCCCACGTGGGCCGGCTCGCGGTCGCCCCCGACCAGCAGGGGCGCGGCATCGGCGGCCGGCTGCTGACCGCCGTGGAGGGCGCCTGCGCCGGCCGGGTGACCCGGTTCGCCCTGTTCACCGGCGCGGAGAGCGCGGAGAACCTGGGCCTGTACGCGCGGCGCGGCTACCGGGTGGTGGCGCACCGGCCGGACGAGAACGGCAACCGCCTGGCGGTGCTGGAGAAGACCCTGGCGGGCGGTCCCGGCGCGGTCAGCCCCGCTCGCAGCGGCGCCTGAGCCCGTCGGCCTCCTGCCGCAGGTAGCGGCGGATGGTCCGGCCGGCGAGCAGGCCGACCAGCCCGGCGAGCGGGCCGGTCTGCGCCATGACCAGCTCGGCGCGGACCCGCCCGTCGGCCAGCGGGACGATCCGGTGCTCGCCGCGGCTGCGCACGCCCGGGCTGTCGGACTCCCAGACGAACAGGTGCGGCGGGTCGAACTCGGTGACCCGCCAGATCGCGGGGCGCAGGCGGGGCTGCGCCAGCCGGGCCGTCGCGCCGAGGGTGAGCGGCCCGGGCTCCAGTCGCCGGGCGGCGGTGACCGAGGGCGTCCACTCCGGCCAGCGCTCCACGTCGGTCTGCACCGCCCAGACCCGGTCGGCGTCGGCGGCGATCTCGACGGACTCGACGAACCGCATGGCGTTCCCTCCCCCGGACGGCCCAGGGTCAGGCTACGCCGACGATCGACGCCCGGTGATCCCGCGCCGGTCCGGCGTGGGCATCGGGTCAGGCCGCCTCGCGCAGGTCGGCCAGGCCGACCGGGGCGTACCGGCGGAGCAGGCCCTCCAACTCGGCCACCGAGCCCACCTCGCCGACCACGTTCGCGCCGCCGCCGTGCTCGGCCGGGTAGCGGTGCACCAGCCGGTAGCGGTAGCGCCCCCGGATCAGTTCCACGCTGACCCGCCAGCGCCCGCAGCATCCGCAGCTCCACTCCGGCACGCCGCGAACCTAGCTCTGACCTGCGGTTTCACCATCCGGGCGCGGGTGACGAACGGGTCCGGGACGGGACACGCCGCCGCGCACCGCCGGTGATCTGCCTCACGACCGTCGGTGGGGTCTGATTGACTGGTCGCCGTGGACCTGCCGATCAATCCGCCGGTCGAGCCGATGCTGGCCAAGAGCGTGCCCCAACTGCCCACCCAACCCGGCCTGACCTACGAACCCAAGTGGGACGGCTTCCGCTGCATCGTCTTCCGCGACGGCGACGAGGTCGAGCTGGCCAGTCGCGGCGGCAAGACGATGACCCGCTACTTCCCGGAGGTGGTCGAGCAGGCCCGCCGCCAGCTCCCGGAGCGGTGCGCGGTCGACGGCGAGCTGATCGTGATCCGCCGCGACGGCCCCGACGGCCAGCCGCGACTCGACTTCGAGCTGCTGGCCCAGCGGATCCACCCGGCCGCCTCGCGCGTGAAGCTGCTCGCCGAGACCACCCCCGCCGACTTCGTCGCCTTCGACCTGCTCGCCCTCGACGACGAGCTGCTGACCGACCAGCCCTACCCCGAGCGCCGGGCCCGGCTGGAGAAGGCGCTGGCCAAGGTCCGGCCGCCGGTGCACGTCACCCAGGTGACCACCGACCCGGAGACGGCCCGGCGCTGGTTCGACGTGTTCGAGGGAGCCGGGCTGGACGGGCTCATCGTGAAGCCGGCCGACCTGCCCTACGAGCCCGGCAAGCGGCTGATGTTCAAGGTCAAGCACGCGCGCACCGCCGACGCGGTGGTGGCCGGCTTCCGCTGGCACAAGTCCGGCCCGGTGGTCGGCTCGCTGCTGCTCGGGCTCTACGACGACGCCGGGGTGCTGCACCACATCGGGGTCAGCTCCTCGTTCACCGCCGCCCGGCGCAAGGAGCTGCTGGACGAGCTGGAGCCCTACCGCGAGGTAGGCGGCGACCACCCGTGGGTGCACGGCGACCACGAGCGGGGGCAGCGCATCCCGGGCGGGGTGAGCCGGTGGACGGGCGGGAAGAACCTGGAGTGGGAGCCGCTGCGCCCGGAGCTGGTGGTCGAGGTGGGCTACGACGCCATGGAGGGCGACCGGCTGCGGCACACCGCCCAGTTCGTCCGCTGGCGCCCCGACCGCGATCCCCGCTCCTGCACCTACGAGCAGTTGGAGCGCCCGATCCGCTACGACGTCGACCAGGTGCTGCGCGGCGATCCGGCGGCGACCGCCGGCGACGGGACGGGCCGGGCGTAGCCTGGCGGTCCACACGATCATGGAGGGCTGCCACGTGACCCGCTTCTCCGACCGGATCCGCCGCCGGCCCACGCTGGCGGGGTTCGTCGCGGCGCTGGTGCTCACCGCCGGCTGCACCCTGCCGGCGTTCGCCCCGCGGGCCGAGAGCCAGGGCGAGGCGGCAGCCCCGGGCACCGCACCGACCTGGCGGCCCTGCCCGGAGGTGCCGGACGAGCTGGTCGGGCGGGGCGCGGCGGGGATGCGCTACGACTGCGCCCGGGTCGCCGTACCCCGCAACTGGGGCACCGGGGCGGCGACCGGCGCGACCGCCGGGCCGGGCGCCGGGCAGACCTTCGAGATCTCGCTGATCCGGATCCGGTCGAACAAGCAGCGCGACCGGATCGGGTCGCTGGTGGTGAACCCGGGCGGCCCCGGCGCGTCCGGCGTGGACACCGCCGTCTACCTCTCCTTCGGGCCGGCGTTCGGCGGGCTGCCGGCCGAGGTGACCGACCGGTTCGACATCGTCGGCTTCGACCCGCGCGGGGTGGCCCGGTCCAGCCCGGTGAAGTGCATCAGCGACGCTGACCTGGACGCCAGCTTCGGCTACGACCCCGACCCGGAGAGCCAGGCGTCCTTCGACGGGTTCGTCGACCTCAACCGCCGCGTCGGCCAGCGGTGTGGCGCGAAGTACGGCGACCAGCTGCCGCTCTACGGCACGGAGCAGGCCGCGCGGGACATGGACGCGGTGCGCGCGGCGGTCGGCGACGAGAAGCTGACCTACCTCGGCTACTCCTACGGCACCCTGCTCGGCGCCACGTATGCCCAGCTCTACCCACAGCGGGTACGGGCGCTGGTGCTCGACGGCGCGGTGGACCCGCGGCAGCAGCTCATGGCCGGCTCGGAGAGCCAGGCGAAGGGTTTCGAGCGCGCGTTCGACAACTTCTCCCGCTGGTGCGCGGCGAACGCCGGCCGCTGCCCGATCGCGCCGGACGCCCGGGCCGCGGTGACCACGGCCATCGACAAGGCCAGGGTCTCCCCGGTGCGCGGCAGCGACGGCCGGGAGGCCACCGCCGGCTGGGTGTTCTACGCGGTCATCTCCTCCCTCTACACGGAGCAGGGCTGGCAGGAGCTGGCCCGGGCGATCGACGCGTTGCAGGGCGGCGACCCGGCCGGCGTGTTCAAGCTCGCCGACGCCTACGCGGGCCGCGAGGACGACGGGCACTACTCCAACCTGTTCGACGCGAACATGGCGGTGAACTGCGCCGACGAGACGGAGAAGCCGACCCGGGAGAAGATCCGGTCGCTCCAGTCGCAGTGGCGGCAGAAGTACCCGCTGTTCGGCCCGGCGCTCGCGGTCGGGATGCTCGGCTGCGTGGAGTGGCCCGGCGGGCGCGACCCGTACCCGACCGGCAAGGCGGCCGGCGCGCCGCCCATCCTGGTGGTCGGCACCACCGGCGACCCGGCCACCCCCTACGAGCAGACCGCCGCGCTGGCCTCGATGCTCGGCGTCGGCCGGGTGCTCACCTGGGAGGGCGAGGGCCACACGGCCTACCCGCAGACCGCCTGCGTGACGGCGGCCGTCGACGCCTACCTGCTCTCGCTCACCGTCCCCCGGGAGGGCCTGCGCTGCCCGGCCCGCTGACCGCCCGAGGCATTCGAGCGATGGCCGTCGCCGGCAGCGGTGGTACTAGCATGAGCCGGCCGCGGGCGCGCCACACCGCGCGCGCCTGACCACCGTCGGCTGCCCGCCGCCGCCGCCGCCCGCCTCGCCGCCCTACTCGTGAAAGCCCCGCCATGCCAGCGTCTGAACTGCCCCGCCAAGCCGCCCCGAACGACGGCGGCACCAGTCCCCGACCCTCCCGGGACGCCTTCTTCGACAACGCGAAGCTCCTGGCCACCGCGCTGGTCGTCCTCGGCCACACCTGGGGCCCGCTCGTCGGCTCCCCGACCGAGATGCGCGGCGTGCGGGCTCTCTACCTGCTGGTATACGCCTTCCACATGCCGCTCTTCGTCATGATCAGCGGCTACTTCTCCCGCTCCTTCGCCCAGGACGCCTCCCATCCCGGCCGGGTGCGGAGGCTCGTCACCAGCACCCTGGTCCCCTATCTGATCTTCGCCAGCGCATACCAGCTGTACGACAACTACCGCCGGGACGAGTCCGATCCCATCGACCTGGTCACGCCCTTCTACCTGACCTGGTTCCTGGTGGCCCTGTTCGTCTGGCGGATCTCCGCCACGCTCTGGCTCAACCTGCGCGCGCCGGTCGCGGTGGCGACGGCCGTCATGCTCGCCTCGGGCGCCGCCTCGCTCTCCGGCGAACTGGACCTCGCCCGCATCCTGCAGTTCCTGCCGTTCTTCGTGCTGGGCCTCACCGTCCGGCGCGAACACCTGGAACGGATCCGCGACACCCGGTGGCTGCGCCCCGTCGCCGTCCTGGTGTTCGCCACCGCCTTCATCGCCGTCTACCGCTACGCCCCGCAGCTGACCACCGGTTGGTTCTACCGGCACAACGGGCACGCACAACTGGATGTCAGCTGGGGCGTCTGGGCCGTCGGAGCACTCGGCCTGGCGGCGGTCGCACTCGTGCTCAGTGTCGCGTTTCTCGCGCTGGTGCCGGCGAAGCGCAACCTGTTCACGCCGCTCGCCACCGGCACCCAGTACACCTACCTGTTGCACGGGTTCATCGTGCAGATCGCGCTCGCCTACAAGTTTCAGTACTCCCCGTTCGTCAAATCCTTCGCCGGGCTGCTGACCATCAGCGCTCTCGCCGTCCTCGCGACGGGAATCCTGGCCACCCCTCCCGTCCGGCGGCTGTTCGGTTGGGCCGTGGAACCGAGGATGGGCTGGGCCTTCGCCGGCGTGCCGGCGGAGAGGTCCACCGACACCCGACGGCCGGTGGCCGACGACACGGCGGCACCCTCACCGGCGTCGTCGGCGCGTACCTGATCTCGCGGACCGTTCCCAGATCGGGGCTTCGCTGGGCGGCCTGGGGCGCTCCGGCTCGGGCAGCTCGATGCCCTGCCGGGCGGCCAGCTCCTCCACCAGTGCCCGCAGCCGCCGTACGTCCGCCTTCAGCTCCTCCTGCTCGGCGTGCTCGAAGGCGTCGTCGTCGACGATGAGCCGGCTGGCGAAGTGCGCGGTGATCAGCGGGATGACCAGCAGCACCATGGTGGAGATGAGCAGCGCGGCCAGGAACCGACCGGCGAACGAGGTCGGCGAGATGTCGCCGTAGCCGACGGTGGAGGCGGTGACCACGGCCCACCAGACCGAGTCCGCGGCGCTCTTGTGCTCGGCGTGGCTGTACAGCACGCCGGCCACCACGATCATCAGCAGGTACGAGATGATCAGCGTACGCGGCGAGTTGGCGAACCAGACCAGACCCCGGTAGATCCAGCGGAACGGCAACAACAGGGCGTCCATGGGCACATGCTGCCCGGTGCCGGCAACCGACGCGACCGCATCGTCCGGCGTGACTGTGGGAAGCTGCCCGGCGTGACCGATGTGATCTTCCGGGAGGCCGTCCGGGCCGACCTGCCCGCCGTCATCGCCCTGCTCGCCGACGACGTGCTGGGCAAGGCGCGCGACTTCACCGAGGTGGACGAGGCGTACGAGCGGGCGTTCGCCGCCATCGACGCCGACCCGCGCAACCACCTCATCGTCGCCGAGTCCGGCGGTGAGCTGGTCGGCTGCTTCCAGGTCACGTACATCCCGGGGCTGGGCCGGCACGGCGCCGAGCGGTCGCTGATCGAGTCGGTCCGGGTCCGCTCCGACCGGCGGGGCCCGGGGGTGGGCCGGGAGAAGGTTACGCGGGCGATCGGCCGGGCCCGGGAGTGGGGACGGCCGCTGGTGCAGCTCACCCCCTGTCTCTTATAAACCTCT
>NZ_JBSSLX010000051.1:0-33110 GCF_053890995.1 Micromonospora sp. I033
CGCTCAGCCCCGCCGCGTACGCCCAGGCCATGGCGGTGGTGGCGCTGGAGGAGGTGCTCGACCGGGCGGAGGGCTGGCGGCGCGGCCGGCACAGCGGCGACTACTGGGTGGCGGTCTTCGGCGACCCGGCCCGCGACGACCGGTGGGCGTGGCGGTTCGAGGGGCACCACCTGTCGGTCAGCATGACCGTCGTCGACGACCAGGTCTCCCCCGCCCCGATCTTCCTCGGCGCCAACCCCGCCACCGTCCGGCACGCCGGCCGGCCGGTCTCCCGGCCGCTCGGGCCGGAGGAGGACCTGGCCCGTGAGCTGCTCGACGCGCTGGGGCCGGCGGGCCGGGCCGCCGCGGTCGTCGCCGACGAGGCGCCGGCCGACATCATCAGCGCCACCCGGCCCACCGCGCCGGGGCGGCTCGATCCGCTCGGCGTGCCCCGGGACCGGCTCACCCCGACCGGCCGGGCACTGCTCGACCAGCTCGTCGCGCTCTACCTGGACCGGCTCCCGCCCGAGCTGGCGGGCCGGGAGGCGGGCCGGCTGGCGGGCGGCGAGCTGCACTTCGCCTGGGCCGGCCCGGTCGGGCCGGGGCAGCGGCACTACTACCGGATCCAGGGCGACGACCTGCTGATCGAGTACGACAACACGACCGAGGACGGCAACCACGCGCACACCGTGCTGCGCCGCCCGGCCAGCGACTTCGGCGCCGACGTGCTGGCCGCCCACCACGCCGCCGCGCACTGACGCCGGGCCGGGTCAGGGGCGGCGGGCCTCGATGAGGAAACGTCGGGCGTGCGCCACGAACGGGCCCTCGGCGCGGATCCGCACGTGCAGGCGGCGCAGCTCGGCGCGGTAGCGGTCGACGGTGAAGCCCGGTACGGTCCAGACCACCTTGCGCAGGAACCAGACCACCGCGCCGACGTCGTGGAAGACGGTCCGCAGGGTGGCCGTGCGCAGGTCCACCACGGTCAGCCCGGCGGCCTCCGCGGCGGCGACCGCCTGCTCGGGGTGGCGGCTGGCCGGCGGCGGCAGCGGTCCGAGGACGGCCTCGCTCAGCTCCCGGACCGTGCCGGCGCCGATCTGCTGGGACAGGTAGCTGCCGCCGGGGCGCAGCACCCGGGCGATCTCGTCCCACCAGGTGTCCACCGGGTGCCGGCTGACCACGAGGTCGAACGAGGCGTCGCGGAACGGCAGCGGCGGCCGGTCGGCCACCTGGACCACGCCGGCCCCGATGCGGCCCAGGGTGTGCCGGGCGACCGGCACGTTCGGCGGCCACGCCTCGGTGGCGACCAGCAGCGGCGGTGGGACGGGGACCGCGGCCAGCACCTCTCCCCCGCCGGTGTCGATGTCCAGGGCGGCGCCGACGGTGGCCATCCGGGCGCCGACCAGGCGGGCGTACCCCCAGGGCGGGCGTTCCTCGGTGGCCCGCCCGACGAGCCAGGAGAAGTCCCAGCCCTCGACCGGCGCCGCCGCGCCCTCGGCGATCAGCTCGTCGGCATCCTGACCGGTGTTCACCCGCCGAGCCTGCCGACCGGGTACGGCCGGCGGCAAGGCGTTTTCAGGCCTTGGGGCGGATGATCTCCACGGTGGCGCCGGGGATGTCCCGCAGCGCCTCGAAGCCGGTCGGCTCGGTGGCGCGGCCCCGGTCGAACTGGCGCATCAGGCGGGCGCCCAGCCACACCCCCACCGAGCCCACGGCCAGCCCGAGCAGTTCGGTGGCGACCTGGACGCCGTTCGCGCCGCGCTGCGGCGCGTGCGCCCGGATCAGGCAGGTGAGCAGGAACAGCGCCGCCATCGCGGCGTTGACCAGGTTGAACGTGACCGCGGTCCGGCGGGTCCGGCCGGACCGCACGTCCCACAGGTCGACCATCCCGGCGACCATGGTGAGCGCGGCCGCGACCAGGGCGGCGACCGCCGTCCAGTAGCCCACCTCGCCGAGGAACGCCGGACCGCCGGCGACGTCGGCCAGGTCGAAGACCACGGCGCTGACGAACAGTCCGAACGGGAACGTCACCAGCATCGGTTGGATCGGGTGTCCCTGCACCCGCAGCCGGCTCTCCATCGGTTCCTCCCCAGGTCGGAGCAGCTCACCAGTCCAGGGTGCTACCCGAGGCCCACCGGGGTGAAACGAATGTCGCTCAGTTGTCCCGGGACCGGGAGACGGTGAGCACGAGCCGCTCGGCCACCTCGCGCAGCGGTATGTCCAACGAGGAAGCGGCGCTGCGGAGCACGTCCAGGGCCTCCGCGGCGGGACAGCCGCGCTGGGTCATGATGACGCCGACGGCCTGCCCCACGACCCCCTCCGCCAGCGACGCGGTGTCGAGCTGGTCGGCCCGGGCGGCCTGCCGCTCCCGGTCCCGGGTGGCGGCCAGCAGCAACCCGGCGTGCTCGGCGAGGAGCATGGCGGTGAGCTGGTGCCGGGGGGTGAGCGCGGCGGCCGACTCGGCGTAGAGGTTGATCGCGCCGATCACCTGCTCGTCCACGTCCACCGGCGCGGAGATCACCCCGTGCACGCCGAGCCCGCGGGCCCGCTCCGCCCAGGCCGGCCAGCGCGACTCGCCCGCAAGGTCGGCCGCGGTGATCATCTCGCGCCGCCGGATGGCGGTCATGGCGGGTGTGTCCGGGCCGTGCCGCAGGTCGTCCAGCTCCGCCCGCTCCGGGTCGGAGGCGGCCACCCCTGCGGGCTCACCGGCGCGCAGCGCGGTGAAGCCGCAGCAGTCCACCCCGGGTACGGCGTCCCGGGCGATCTTGACCAGCCGGGCCAGCGCCTCGTCGAAGTCGGCGACCGCGATCAGGCCGGCGGTCAGCTCGCGCAGCAGCGCGGCGGTCTCCAGCACCCCGAGCGTGTCGATCATGGGCTCCCGCGTGTCGAGGTTCACCGGGCCACGGCCTCCGCCACCTCCGCGTCCGTCCACGCGGTGTCCCCGTCCGGCGCCGTTGCCTGTCCCATGTTCGCTCTCTCCCTGACTCGAAGCCTCGGCCTACTACCCTCGCAAACCGGGATCGAAACCGCGCAAAGGGGTCCCTTCCGGCGCGGGCGCGCGCCGGAAGGGACCCCTTGCGGCGGTCAGCGGGAGCCGGAGATGAGCCGCCGCCCCACCGAGGCGATCAGCCGGTCCAGCTCGGAACCGAACGGGTTGTCGTGCACCAGGTACGTCCAGGTGGCGGTCGGCCGCACCAGCTTCGCGGCGTCGGGCTCCCACCCGTCGGCGAACTCGGTCTCCTCGAAGGTGGCGATGGTGCGCGTCTCGATCTCGGGGACCAGCGCGTTGAACGCCGGCACCGCGCTGCGGTGGAACTCGTCCAGCGGGTCGAGCCGGCCCAGCGCCCGCAGGTGCACGCCCTCGCGCACCTCGGACAGCTCGGCCAGGTGCTCGGCCCAGAGCCGGTCGAGGTGGTAGAGAGCGATCGACCGGGCCACCTCGGCGAGCAGGTCCTCGTCCATCTCGCCGGCCTTCTCCGGCACCCGCTCCAGCAGCATCAGCGCCGCGATGTCGCTGGTCAGCAGCCGCTCGCGCCGCTCGGCGAGCGCCTTGCGCTGCTGCTCGATCACCACGCTGTAGCGCCAGGTGTTGCGGTGGATCTCGTGGTTGACGCCCTCGGCGACCCGCTGGGCGTGCTCCACCGCGTAGTCGACCTGCGGGTCGGTGACCAGGCCGTCGGCGTTCATCCGCGGCGACGGCGGGACGGTGTCACCGGCGTGCCGGACGACCAGGTCGTCCTCCAGGCTGACGAGGAAGACCGAGCCACCCGGGTCGCCCTGCCGGCCGGCCCGGCCGCGGAGCTGGTCGTCGACCCGGCGGCTGTCGTGCCGGCCACTGCCGATCACGTAGAGGCCGCCCAGGTCGGCGACCCGCTCCCGGTCGGCCTGGTCGCTGCCGCCGAGCCGGATGTCGACGCCCCGGCCGGCCATCTGGGTGGAGACGGTCACCGCGCCGTACGCGCCGGCCTCGGCGATGATCGCCGCCTCCTCGTCGTCGTTCTTGGCGTTGAGGACCACGCACGGCACCCCGGCGGCGTGCAGGCCGGCGGCCAGCCCCTCGGACTCCTTGACGTCGAGGGTGCCGACCAGCACCGGACGGCCGGCCTCGTGGCAGCGCTTGATCTCGTCGATCAGCGCCTCCTCCTTCTCGGCCCGGGTGGCGTAGATCCGGTCCGGCTCGTCCTCCCGGATGCACGGGGTGTTCGGCGGGATCACCGCCACCTCGAGGCCGAAGAACTCGCGGAGCTGGTCGCCGACGAGCACCGCGGTGGCGGTCATCCCGCAGACCGTCGGGTAGAGCGCGATGAACGCCTGCACGGTGACGGTGCCGAGCACCTCGCCCTCGGCGGTGGCGTCCAGGCCCTCCTTGGCCTCGACCGCCGCCTGGAGCCCGTCCGGCCAGCGGCGGCGCTGGGCCACCCGGCCGCGCATCTCGTCGATCAGCTCGACCGACTTCTCGCGGACGATGTAGTCGACGTCGCGGTGCAGGAGGGCGTGCGCGTGCAGCGCCACGTTGACCGCGGAGAGCTGCGCGACGTGCTCCTCGTCGTAGAGGTCGATGCCGCCGAGCTTGGCCTCGACCGTGGCCAGGCCGGCCGAGGTGAAGGCGACGCTGCGGCCGTCCTCGGCGATCGTGTAGTGCCGGCCCTTGCGCAGGCCGCGGACCAGCGCGGCGGCGGCGTGCACCGGGTCCTGCTCGCCGGGGACCGCGCCGGCCAGCACCATGGGCACCCGGGCCTCGTCGATGAGGATGGAGTCGGCCTCGTCGACGATCGCGGTCTTCAGCGGCGGCTGGACGCGGTCGTCGATGTCGGTGACGAGCTGGTCGCGGAGGAAGTCGAAGCCGGCCTCGCTGACCGCCACGTAGGTGACGTCGCAGGCGTAGGCGGCGCGCCGCTCCTCGGGGGTGGACGCCTCGTTGACCCAGCCGACGGTCAGCCCGAGCAGGGTGTAGACCGGGCCCATCCACTCGGCGTCGCGGCGGGCCAGGTAGTCGTTGACGGTGAGCACGTGCACCGGGCCGTTGCCCATCCGGACGTGCCCGTACGCGGCGATGGTCGCGGTGAGCGTCTTGCCCTCACCGGTGGCCATCTCGGCGACCTTGCCGGAGAGCAGCGCCATGGCGCCGAGCAGCTGGACGTCGTAGGGCCGCTGGTCGAGGCCGCGGCGGGCCGCCTCGCGACCGATCGCGCAGATCTCCTCGTAGCCCGTGGCCTGCCCGGCGGCCTCGGTCAGCTCGGCGTCGGAGAGCTTCTCCAGCTCCGCCTCGCGGGCCTCGATGGCCGGCAGCAGCTTCTCCAGCGGAGCCAGGTCGACCGTCGTCCCCGGGCGCTCGAGGAACCGCCGGAACCTGCTCTTCAGACGTTGCGACACACCCATGAGCGGCAACGGTACGCGAACCGGAGCCGATTGTGGCCCCCGCCCGGCGGGGGTGCCGGGCGGTGTCGGGGTTTCGAGCTGTTTCCGCAGGTCAGGGCGGTTTCTTGATCAGCCGACCAGGAGCTGGTGGGTGGCCAGCTCGCGGTAGAGCGGGCTGGTCGAGGTCAGCTCGTCGTGGGTGCCCACGGCGACCACCCGGCCGGCGTCCAGCACCACGATCTGGTCGGCGTCCACGACGGTGGAGAGGCGGTGCGCCACGATGAGCAGGGTGCGGCGCACCGCGACGGCGTCGATGGCCCGGCGCAGCGCGGCCTCGTTGCGGGCGTCGAGGTTGCTGGTCGGCTCGTCCAGCAGCAGCACCGGCGGCCCGGCCAGCAGCGCCCGGGCGATGGCCAGCCGCTGCCGTTCCCCGCCGGAGAGCAGCACGCCGCCCTCGCCGACCTGCACGTCCAGCCCGTCGGCGGTCCGCTCGGCCAGGTGCCCGAGGTTGACCTCGTCGAGCACGCCGCGCAGCCGGTCGTCCGTGGCGTCGGGCGCGGTGATCAGCAGGTTGTCCCGGAGCGTGCCGGCGAGCACCGGGGCCTCCTGCTCGACGTAGCCCAGCCGGGCCCGCAGCGCGTCCCGGGGCAGGTCGCGCACGTCCATCCCGTCCAGGCGCAGGGTGCCCCCGGTCACCTCGTAGAAGCGCTCCACGAGGGCGAGCAGGGTGGACTTGCCGGCGCCCGAGGGGCCGACCAGGGCGGTGCGGGTGCCGGCCGGCACGGTGAAGCTCACCCCGTGCAGCACCGGCGGGCCGCCCGGATAGCCGAAGGTGACGCGGTCGAACTCGACCGCCGCCGGCCCGGTCGCGCGGGGCACGGCGGTCACCGGGGCCGGCCGCTCGTCCGCCCCCTCCCCCGGCACGGCCAGGATCTCCTCGATCCGGGCCAGCGCGCCGAGCCCGCTCTGCAACTGGGTGTACGCGTGCACCGCCTGCCCCAGCGGCAGCACCAGGAAGAACAGGAACATCACGAAGGCGACCAGGTCGCCCACGCTGATCGCCCCGGCCGCCACCCGGGCACCGCCCACGGCCAGCACCAGCAGGAAGGCGCCCTGGACGGTGACCGTGCTGGCCGGGCCCACCACCGCCTGGGCCCGGGCCACCCGTAGCCCGGCCGCGTACGCGTCGGTCGCGCTCGCCACCACCGTGGCCGTCTCCCGCCGCTCGGCCCGGCTGGCCCGGATGGTCCGGGCCGCGGAGATGGCCCGCTCGACGGCGGAGGTCATCTCGCCGACCCGTTCCTGGGCCTGGCGGGCCAGCCCCCGGACCCGGCGGGCGACGGTCAGGGCGAAGCCGACGCCGATCGCGACGGCGGCCAGGGTCACCCCGAACAGCAGCGGGTCCAGCAGCAGCATGGCGGTGCCGGCGCCGAGCACCATGACCGCCCCGGTGACGGTCTCGAAGAGGCCGGAGGTGACCACCGCCCGCAGCAGGGTGGTGTCCGCGCCGACCCGGGAGAGCAGGTCGCCGGTGCGGCGCCGGTCGTACTCGGCGATCGGCAGCCGCAGCACGTGCCCGGCGAGCCGCCGCCGGGTGCCCAGCACCAGCCCCTCGGCGGTGCGCTGGAGCAGGTAGTCGCGCAGTCCGCCGAGCAGCGCGCCGACCACCACCAGGGCCACCAGGACGGCGACCAGGGCGGCCGCCGGGCGGCCGGCGGTGATCCGGTCCAGCACGCCCCGGGTGAGCAGGGGCTGGGCCAGCGCCGCCCCGGCGCCGGTGAACGACAGCACGCCCACCGTGAAGAGGGTGCCGCGGTGGGCGCGCAGGTACGGCAGCAGGGCGGCGAGCCCCGGCGGGCGGCCGGCTTCGGTGGTCATGGCAGCACCGTAACCGGGACCGCCCAGGCTCAGCCGGTGAGCACCACCTGGAGCTCGGACCGGCGCCGCTCCGCCAGGTCGGTGAGCAGAGCCGGCGCCTCCTCCAGCGGCACCACCGCGGAGACGACGTGCTTGCGGATCAGGTCGCCGTACTGGCGCAGCAGCTCGACGGTCTCGGCGGAGAGCCGCTCCCGGTCCCAGGTCGGGGCCAGCCCGCGCGGCACCCGGCCGATCTGGGCGCAGCGCAGCGACAGCCCGTTGTGGTGGAACTCCTCGCCGAGCCGGACCGCGTCCGCGCCGGCCTGGTAGAACGCCAGGTCGATCACGGTGCCCTGGGGGCGCAGCAGGCGCAGCGCGAGCTGGAGCGCCCAGTCCTGGCCCCGGCACTGGAAGACCACGTCCGCGCCCCGGTCGCCGGCGGCGTGGTTCCAGCGGGTCTTGAGCACCACGGCCGGGTCGTCCGCCGCCGGGTCGAGGGTCTCCAGGCCGAGCGCCTCGGCCACCTCCCGGCGGGCCGGGGTGGGGTCGAGGACCACCACGGAGGCGGCACCGTGCCGCCGGGCGAACAGCGCGGTGAGCAGTGCGACCACCCCGCTGCCGACCACCGCCACCCGCCGGCCGCGCACCCCGTCGCCGAGCGAGCGGACGTCGGTGCCGCACAGGTCGGCGGCGGCGTGCAGCAGGCCGTTGGCGCAGATCGGCCCCATGTGCGCGACGTAGACGCCGAGCAGCGGGTCGAGGTCGTCGGGCAGCGGCACGAACCGCTCGGCGACCGGGTCGGCGACGTACCCGCTGCGGTGGCCGTACGTCATGGCGCCGACCGTGCCCACGGCGACGGCCGGCGTGCGGCTCTCCACCACCCGGCCGACCTGCATGTAGCCCAGCCGGGTGACCGGGTACGGCGTGCTGGCCTCGCCGGGCTGGAACAACCCGAGGCCGGCGTCCCAGGTGACGTGCAGGTAGGGGTTGGTGCCCTTGACGTAGCTCAGCTCGGTGCCGGCGGAGACCCCGCTGTAGAGCGTCTCCACCCGGAAGGTGCCCTCGCGCAGCTCGGCCGCGTCCTGCTCGACCAGCTCGACCCGGCCCGGTCCGCTGACCACCACCACCCGGTCACGCATCGACGGTCACCCCCGTCGGCCCGGCCGGCACCGCGTCGGCGACCGCGGCGGTGATCCGCGCGGCCGGCCCGGTGGGCAGCGCCACCGCCCGCCCGGTACGCGCCGACTCGGCCACCGCCAGGGCGAGCCGCTGGGTGCGCAGCGCCTCGGCGTACGGGACCCGGACGTCGTCACCGATCCCCCGCACGGCGTCGACGAAGGCCCGGTCGACGGCCACCCGGGCGCCGTCCGGGTCGGCGGGCAGGTGCCGCTCGCCGTCGGCGTCGCAGACGGTCAGGCCGTCCTCGGCCAGCGACAGGGCCATCCCGTCGGCGAGGATCTCCAGGCCGGCCCGGTGCTTCCACCCGAGCACGCAGGCCGCGGCGAGGGTGCCGACCGCGCCGGAGGCGAAGCGCAGGGTGGCCGCGGTCACCGAGTCGATGTCCGCGCCCTCCACCGGCGGCGGGCTGCCGTCGCCGTACGCGGTCACCTCGGTGGCCTCGCCGACCAGCAGCCGGACCAGGTCCAGCACGTGCGCCGCCTGTTCGACGACCGGCCCGCCGGAGCGGTCCCGCCGGGCCCACCAGGCGACCGGCGGCACCTTGTCCAACCAGGCCCCGTTGACCATCCGCACCGGACGGTCGGCGAGCAGTTGCCGGGCCTCCTCCACCACGTGCAGGTAGCGCCAGTGGTGGCCGACCCCGGTGAGCAGGCCGCGCCGTTCGACCAGCGCGGCGACGCGCTCGGCGGTCTCCAGGTCCACCGCCACCGGCTTCTCCACGAACATCGGCACGCCGGCGGAGATCACCGCCTCCTCGACCGGGCCGTGCGCGAACGGCGGCACGCAGACGTACACCGCGTCCGGGCCGGCGGCGAGCAGGTCGTCGATGTCACGGAAGGTCCGGGCGCCGTGCGCGCCGGCCAGCTCCTCCGCCGCGTCCGGGGCGACGTCGGTCACCCCGAGCAGTTCCACGTCCTCGAAGCCCGTCAACACCCGGGCATGGCGTTGCGCCACCCCGCCGGCTCCGACCAGTCCCACCCGGCACGTGCGCATCTTCTCGACCCTCTCACCGCGACGACAGACTGCCGAGAGCACTCCCCGGACGGCCGCGTGGCCAAACGCCGACGGACGCGCAATCAGACGTTCACCGGGCGGGAACCGACCGGTACCCGGGTCGTGATCAAGCTGTTAGGCATGATCCGGTTAGCACGGGCAGCGAAATGGGAAAACCAGAAGCCCGTGGTTCCGCCACAACCTGGGGGTGTGCCCGTGCGGGATACAGATTCGATCGTCTCACCAGTGGTGGAGGCCTGGGCCACCTACCGCACCACCTCCGCCGACGACTGGCCGACGCGGCGCCTGCTGCGCGCCAAGGGCGAGACCCGGGTCAGCGTGGTGCTGCCGGCCCGCAACGAGGAGGCGACCGTCGGCGCGATCGTGTCGACGATCCGGCAGCACCTGATGGACCGGGCGCCGCTGGTGGACGAGCTGATCGTGGTGGACTCCCGGTCCACCGACCGGACCGCGCAGGTGGCCCGGGCGGCCGGCGCCGAGGTGGTCAGCCAGGACGCGATGACGCGCGGGCTCCCGCGGCTCACCGGCAAGGGGGACGCGCTCTGGGCCGGGCTGGCGGCGGCCGAGGGCGACGTGGTCGCGTTCGTCGACGCCGACCTGCGGGAGTTCCGGCCGCACTTCGTCACCGGGCTGCTCGGTCCGCTGCTCACCGACCCGTCGGTCGAGTTCGTGAAGGGCTTCTACCACCGGCCGCTGGTCCGGGCGACAAGCGTCGAGGCCGACGGCGGGGGCCGGGTGACCGAGCTGATGGCCCGGCCGCTGCTCAACCTGTTCTGGCCGGAGCTGGCCGGCTTCGTGCAGCCGCTCGCCGGTGAGTACGCCGGCCGCCGCGAGGTGCTGGAGCAGGTGCCGTTCGTCTCCGGCTACGGCGTGGAGACGGCCATGCTCATCGACCTGCTGGAACTGGTCGGGCTGGACGCGCTGGCCCAGGTGGACCTGGGCGAGCGCAAGCACCGCCACCAGGACACCGCCGCGCTGGGCCGGATGTCGGCCCAGATCATGCTGACCGCCTGGTCCCGGTTGCAGCGGCGCGGCTGGGCGGCACCGGGCGTGGACCCGACCGCCCTGCTGACCCAGTTCCGGCGGGGTGGCTCGGAGGCGCTGCCCAACCTGGACCGAGAGATCGTGGTCAGCGACGTCTCGATCGAGGAACGGCCGCCGCTGGCGGAACTGCGACACCGGGTGCCGCGGCGTCGGGTCGCGGCATGAGCGCCACCGAGGAAAGGGACCGCGCCCGATGACTCTCACCGTCCTGATGAACGCCGGTCCCTGGTTGTCCGTGCCACCGCCCGGCTACGGCGGGATCGAGAACGTGGTCGCCACGCTGGTGCCGGAGCTGCGCCGGCTCGGCGTGCGGGTGGTGCTCGCCTCGGTGGAGAGCAGCACGCTGCCGGTCGACGAGAAGATCGCGGTCTTCCCGGACGGGCAGTTCCACGCCCTGCAACGGCCGTACAACCAGGTCTGCGGGGTGTCCCAGGCGCACCTGAACGGGGTGGTCCGCGCGCTGCACAGCCGCGACGACATCGACCTGGTGCACGACCACGTGGAGGCCGTCGGGCTGGCCACCCTGGCCGCGATGGGTCCGGACGGCCCGCCGGCGCTGCACACCCTGCACTGGGACCTGGCCAAGCACCCGGAGCTCTACGGCAACCTGGACGGCGGCGACCGGGTGCGGGTCAACGGCGTCTCCGCGTCGCAGCTCGCCCGGGCGCCCCGGGCCCTCCAGGAGCACTCGGTAGGCCACGTGCACCTGTCCACCCCGCTCGCCGTCGACGCCGACCGTCGGCCCGTGGCGGAGAAGGGCGAGCACGTGGTTATCCTGGGTCGGATCAATCCGGGCAAGGGGCAGGACCTGGGCGCCCGGCTGGCCCGGCAGGTCGGCTTCCCGCTCGTGCTGGCCGGCCCGGTCGGCCCGTACCACCGGCCCGAGGACCTGGCGGCGGCGGGTGACGAGGCGCGGCAGAACCCGGACGTGCGGTTCTTCTACGAGCAGGTGGCCCCCCACGTCGACGGGGACCTCGTCCGCTGGGTCGGCACGGTCGCCGGGCAGGAGCGCGACGACCTGGTGGCCGGGGCGCGGGCGTCGCTGTTCCCGCTGCGCTGGGAGGAGCCGGGCGGCACCGCGGTGGTCGAGTCGCTGGCGCTCGGCACGCCGGTGGTGGCCATGGCCCGGGGCTGCCTGCCGGAGCTGATCGAGCACGGCCGCACCGGGCTGCTCACCACCGACGAGGAGGAGCTGGGCGACCTGGTGCTGGCCGCCGGACTGCTCGAGGAGGGCGAGTGCCGGCGCGAGGCGGCCGCCCGGTTCACCCCGGAGGTGATGGCCCGGCGGTACGTCGAGCTGTACCAGGAGGTCCGCCGGCTCGCCGCCCGGCCGCTGGCGCTCGCCTGAGCCGTACCGTTGCTAGCTCCGGACCGTCCCCGGACGGTCCGGGGCGGGCACTTGTTTGACCGCGGTGTCCCCGGGAAAGCCGCCCGGTCCCTTGTCTGGCAAGGAGGCCGGCATGACGAATTCGATGGCCCACTCCCGCGGGCGACGCAACCCGGCCGACGGCCGGGCGCCCGTACGCCGGGCCGCGGCGACCGTCGGCGTTATCTTCCTGGTGATCGGCGTGCTGGGCTTCATCCCCGGCATCACCACCCAGTTCGACGACCTGAAGTTCGCCGGGCACGACTCCGAGGCGAAGCTGCTCGGGCTGTTCCAGGTCTCCGTGCTGCACAACATCGTGCACCTGGTGTTCGGCGTCGCCGGCCTGCTGCTGGCCCGGACGATCTCCGGGGCCCGGGCGTTCCTGATCGGCGGCGGCGCGATCTACCTCGTGCTCTGGCTCTACGGTGTGGTGGTCGACCACGACAGCGGGGCGAACTTCCTTCCGCTCAACGGCGGGGACAACTGGCTGCACTTCCTGCTCGGCGCCGGCATGATCGCCCTCGGGCTGCTCACCACCCGTGACCGCAATCGCCGCTGACCAGGCGCGCCCGGGGCGCATGTCCGGTTTCACCCGCCCCGGGCGCGGGTACTTCCCAGGTCCCCCCGACGAGACCGAAACGAGGGACTGATGTCGACCCGGATCAGGTGCGAGGTCCGCGACGAGTCGCCGGTCACCGTCGTACGGCTGGCCGGCGCGCTCGACCTGGGCACGATGCGCTCGGTGCACACGGTGCTGGACCGGTGCCTGGCCGCGCAGCCGGACGCCCTCGTGGTCGACCTGGCGCAGCTCGACGTCACGGACCCGCTCGCCCTTTCCGTCTTCGCCGCCGCGGCCCGCCGGGCCGCGGACTGGCCGGCCGTGCCGATGGTGCTGTCCGCCCCGCCGCCGGAGGCGGCGGCCTGGCTCGCCGAGACCACCGCCTGCCGGGTGGTGCCGGTCCGCCGCGACTGCGCGGAGGCGACCGCGCTGGCCGGCGCGGAGGCGACGCCACGGCTGCGGGCCCGGCTGGAGCCGGTGGCCGGGGCCTGCCGGCGGGCCCGCGAGCTGGTCACCGACGCGTGCGCCCGGTGGAACGTCCCGGAGCTGGCCGGCCCGGCCTCGCTGGTCCTCACCGAGCTGGTCGGCAACGTCGTCCGGCACGCCGGCACCCCGATGCAGGTGACGCTGACCCTGCGGCGGCCGTATCTGCGGGTGGCGGTGATGGACGGCAGCCCGGCCGACCCGCGCGTGGCGACCGACCGCGACCTGCGGGCCGAGGGCGGGCGCGGGCTGATGCTGGTCCGCGACCTGACCCAGCGCTGGGGCAGCACCCCGGCGGGCGCCGGCAAGGTGGTCTGGGCCATGCTGCCGGCGAACTGACCGAATTCTCCGCTCTCGCCTGGTTTGATGGGTAGCGGGCCGGGTACGCGTGCCCGTCCTGTCTGTCGTCATACGGGGTGAGAGCCATGCCCAAACGGGTAGTCACGGAGCCACGCGACCGCGGGCCGGCGATCCTCGCGCCGGCCCGGTTCGGCGGGTATCCCGGACCGGTCCGGGAGGCGACCAGGGGCAACACCCTGTGGCGGCTGCTGCGCACCACCGACGCGAAGCTCATCGGGCTGCTGTACCTGATCACCTCGTTCATATTCTTCCTGATCGGCGGCGTGCTGGCCCTGGTGCTCCGCGCCGAGTTGGGCCGCCCGGGGATGCAGATCGTCTCCCCGGAGCAGTACAACCAGCTGTTCACGATGCACGGCACGATCATGCTGCTGCTGTTCGCCACGCCACTGGTGTTCGCCTTCGGCAACTACATCGTTCCGCTCCAGATCGGCGCGCCCGACGTCTCGTTCCCCCGGCTGAACGCCCTGGCGTACTGGCTGTACCTGTTCGGCGGCACGATGGTGCTGGGGGGCTTCGCCACCCCGGGAGGCGCGGCCGACTTCGGCTGGTTCGCGTACACGCCGCTGAGCACGGCGCAGCACAGCCCGGGAGTGGGCGGGAACCTGTGGGTGGTCGGGCTGGTGGTCTCCGGACTCGGCACCATTCTCGGCGCGGTCAACATGATCACGACGATCGTCACCCTGCGCGCACCGGGCATGACGATGTTCCGGATGCCGATCTTCACCTGGAACCTGCTGCTCACCAGCGTCCTGGTGATCTTCGTGTTCCCGCTGCTCGCCGCGGCGCTCCTGGCCCTGGGCTCGGACCGGCTCCTGAACTCGCACGTCTACGACCCGACCACCGGCGGGCCGATGCTCTGGCAGCACCTGTTCTGGTTCTTCGGCCATCCCGAGGTCTACATCGTGGCGTTGCCGTTCTTCGGCATCATCACCGAGATCATCCCGGTCTTCGCCCGCAAGCCGATCTTCGGCTACACCGGTCTGGTGCTCGCCACCATCGCGATCACCGTGCTCTCGATGACCGTCTGGGCGCACCACATGTTCGTCACCGGGCAGGTGCTGCTGCCGTTCTTCAGCATCCTCAGCTATCTCATCGCGGTGCCCACCGGAGTGAAGTTCTTCAACTGGATCGGGACCATGTGGAAGGGGCAGATCACTTTCGAGACGCCGATGCTCTTCGCGGTCGGCTTCCTGGTCACCTTCCTGTTCGGTGGCCTGACCGGCGTGCTGCTGGCCAGCCCGCCCGCCGACTTCCACGTCTCCGACACGTACTTCGTGGTGGCGCACTTCCACTACGTGCTCTTCGGCACCATCGTGTTCGCAGCCTTCGGCGGCGTCTACTTCTGGTTCCCGAAGATGACCGGGCGGCTTCTCGACGAGCGGCTGGGCAAGATCCACTTCTGGACCATGTTCACCGGCTTCCACATGACGTTCCTGGTGCAGCACTGGCTGGGCGCCGAGGGCATGCCCCGCCGGTACGCCGACTACCTGGCCGAGGACGGCTTCACGGTGCTGAACGACATCTCCACCATCGGGTCGTTCATCCTCGGCGCGTCCACCCTGTTCTTCATCTACAACGCCTGGAAGTCGTGGCGGTACGGCGCCATGGTCACCGTCGACGACCCCTGGGGCTTCGGCAACTCCCTGGAGTGGGCCACGACCTGCCCGCCGCCGTTGCGCAACTTCGACCGGATGCCGCGGATCCGCTCCGAGCGGCCGGCCTTCGACGCCAAGTACGGCCCGCTGGTCGCCGACCTGGGCCGCGACCTGCCGCAGCGCACCACCAAGCCGCCGCAGCACTTCGCCGAGGCGCTGCACCACGAGCGGCACGTCCCGGAGTCGCCGGCCGCCGAGGGCGCGCACGGTGCCCGCGAGGCGGTCGAGTATCAGCCCGCACCGCAGTCCGGCGCGCGGCCGGTCGACGTGCCGGAGCCGGAGGAGGTACGCCGGCCCAGCTTCGACGAGACCGACGAACCGGAGGACACCCAGCTGGGCCCGCAGCGCAGCAAGCCGTCTCACCCCCGCTGGGAGCACCCCCGCGGGCCCGGGGACACCGAGGAGAACTGAGCAGGACCACCGCACGCGGCAGGGCCGGCGCCTTCGGGCGCCGGCCCTGCTTGTCACGTACGGGTCAGTCGGCCGCCGGCAGGCCGGCCGCGGCGAGCGAGCGGCGCACCGCAGGCTGCACCCGGGTCAACCGCAGCGGCACCCCGGTGCGGGCGGCGGCGTCCCGGCCGGCCATCAGCGCGGCGATCCCGCCGGCGTCGAAGCCGCCCGCGCCCACCAGGTCGACCACCACCTCGCTGGGCTGCCCGGTGACGGCCTCCAGCATGGCCTTGCGGAGCTGGTCCGCGCCGTCCCGGTCGACCTCTCCCCCGACCTCGACGACCACCCGGTCGCCGTTCTGCTTCACCGAGATCCGCGCCCGGGCCGGCTCGGACTCGGCCGCGCCGTTCTGCCAGGGCGGCGGGGCGTCGGCGAGCATCGCCTGGCGCAGCCAGGTCAGCGCCCGGGACAGCAGCCGGGACACGTGCATCTGCGAGATGCCGAACCGGGCGGCGATCTCCGCCTGGGTCTGGTTGCCGTAGAAGCGCATGGCGAGGATCCGCCGCTCCCGCCAGGGCAGCCGGTGCAGCAGGCCGCTGACGGTGACCCGGTCGTCGACCGACTCCAGGGCGTTGTCCGACTCGCCGACCAGGTCGCCGAACTCGGCGGAACTCTCCCCGCCGACCGGCGCGTTGAGCGAGGCCGGGCTGTAGCCGGCGGCCGACTCCAGGGCGGCCAGGATCTCCTCCTCCGGCGTCTCCAGGCGCTCGGCCAGCTCGGCCACCGTGGGCGCCCGGGACAGCTCGCTGGTCAACGCCGCGGTCGCCTGCCCGACCTCCAGGATCAGGTCGCGCAGCCGGCGCGGCACGTGCACGCCCCAGGTGCGGTCCCGGAAGTGCCGTTTGATCTCGCCGACGATGGTGATCGCCGCGTACGCGGTGAACGAGCCGCGCTCCGGGTCGTACCGGTCGACGGCGTTGACCAGGCCGAGGCGGGCCACCTGCTCCAGGTCCTCCAGCGGTTCCCCGCGACCCCGGTAGCGGCGGGCGAGCCGGCCGGCGAAGGGCAGCGCGAAGCGGACCAGGTCGTCCCGCGCCTCCTGCCGCCGTTCCGGTGGCAGGCCGGCGATCCGTGCCGCGTACGCCAGCGCCGCCGCGTCGAGGTCCTCCAGGCCCCGCTCGGTGGGTGGTGGTGTGGGTGTGGTGGTCTGTCCGAACATCCGCGCCTCCCTCAGGAAGGTCCCCCGCCCGGATCGGAACCGGTCGTGCGCGTGGTCGGGCCACGCACCGGGCCGGAAGTTGGGTTACGTGACGGAACGCCGGAAGCGGCGGCCGCCCGCCGCACGGCGTCGTGGGCCGTCTCGCGGCGAGCGGTGTTCCCGCTCCGTAGGTACTCAATCACGGTCCGCAGGATCGCGAGGATGTTTCGCCAGGTTGGTCGGCGACCCGCCGACGGCCGGCCTCAGGAGACGAGCAACCCCTGGTGGGCGCCCGCGTCGCGCAGCGCGGCGAGGGCCTCGGCCATCCGCAGGGGCGGCGGCGTGGGCAGGTCGTAGGGCTGGTTGCGCAACACCTCGGTGGCACGCCGGGTGGGCACCGCGGTGACCGGGTAGCCGCGCGCCGCGCCCCGGTCCAGGGCCCGCCGGCGTCGCCCGAACCCGGCCACCGCGAGCCACTGCGGCAGCCCCGCGAGCGCCGGCGAGCGGACCCCGGGCGGCTCGGGCAGCACGTCCACCGAGCTGAACGGCTCGCTGCCGGCGAGCCACCACTCCACCCCCTGCACCCGCCGCCGCGTCGCGTTCTCGCACCAGTAGGGCACCAGCCCGGCCCGGATCACCTGCCACGGGTCGAGCAGCCGGCCGCACTCGACGACCAGGCGGTCACCGGTCTTCCCGGCCCGGCGCAGCCAGCGCCGGTACAGGTCGGCGGTCGCCGCGCTCAGCGCGTCCGGCTGCGGGACGACGACCCGGTGCAGCGGGTGCCCGTGCCGGCCGCTCCACTCCCGGGCGTCGTGCTCGAAACCGGACTCCACGCCGTTCTCGGCGAAGGCCGCCGGGGAGGTGACGTCCGGGGGCGTCCAGCGTGCCCCGTCCCCGCCGGCCGAGCGGAGCACCTGGCGCAGCGCGTGCGCGTCCGGGTGGAAGTCGACCGGTTCGAGCCCGCTCGCCGGGGAGCCGACCTGGAAGCTGTGCCCGCTCCCCTCGTCCCGCACCGGCCAGGTGCGCGCGTCGTGCAGCAGCAGCACCGGCGCGCCGGGCTCCAGCCCCTCGGCCAGGAACCGGGCGTACGCCGCGGGTAGCGCCCGCCAGCGCAGCGCGAGGGCCACCGTGGCGCCGGCCGAGGCGCCCCGGCTGGCCGGGCAGTGCACCTGCCGGACGTGCACGCCGGGGTTGCCGGCGAGCAGCCGGCCGGCGAGCGCCGCCCCGTGGTCCAGCGCGGCATCCGGGCGGTCCACCGCGCCCCGGGCCCAGTGCGCGGCCACCTCGAACCCGGCGGGCAGCCAGGGCACCCCGAGGGCCACCGCCAGGTGCGCGGCCGCGCCGTGCGGCGAGCCGAGGACCGCTCCGGGCCAGCGGCGGGTCGGGTACTGGCCGACGAACCAGCCGGCCACCCGCTCGGCGTCCACGTCGGCGACCTGGGCGGGGGTGAGCGCGGCCCGGCCGGCGGACCGCGCCGCGGCGGCGCGGCGCACCGGCTCCGGGGCGCCGGTGAGGCGGGACAGCGGGCCGGGGTGGCCGAGGTCGCCACAGTCGTCGCCACGCAGCGCCCGGGCCGTCACCGCCACCAGCAGCCGGGCGGCACTGCCCCGCGTCACCACCCGGTCCTCGGGGGGCCCGGTGCCGGTCGTGGACCCCACCGGTACCTTCCGCACCGACCCCACCTTGCCTCGTTCGCTCACCACGCGGCCCGGCTTCCCGTCCCTCTGGGGTCTAAACGGGGCATCCCCCCACGGGTCGGACCAATCAGCGGGTGGGCGGCGGCAGCACGCGCGGCACGCACCGCACCCAGTCGCGTCGTTCCGCCGTGGCCCGCCGTCCGGGGCGGAACGGGGGCGCCGGGCCGGTTCCGGGCCCGATCGATCCGGATCTTGGACAGTTGTCGTTGTCGTTCCGCTGCGGCGGCTGCCCAGGATCGCGGGGCCGGGAAGCGTCCGCGTGCGGCGGTGGGAACGTGCGGGTCGCGCACTCGTCGATCGCCTCGCCGGTGCGGCGATTCCTTCGAGCGCGCCTTTCGAGCTGAGTCGTTGGCGAGTTCGCCCGCGACCGCCCGGCGGACCTCACGGCGGGTCGGTGGCAATGTGGGACCGCCCGGCGGACCTCACGGCGGGTCGGTGGCGATGCGCGCCCGGCGGACCTCACGGCGGGTCGGTGGCGATGCGCGACCGCCCGGCGGACCGCACGGCGGGTCGGTGGCAATGCGCGACCGCCCGGCGGGTCGGTGGCGATGTCAGCCGCGACCGCCGGCGGACCTCACGGCCCCCGCTGAGTCGTCCCCGACGTCAGCTCGAAAGGCGGGTGACAAGGCCGCGACCGCCCCGCAAAGGCAGCCAGCCGGCCGCACGGCTCGGCCCGCGGCCCACGGCCCGCACGCGGTCGGCACGGCCTCCCCGGACGACGACGCCGAGGCCGCGCCTGGATCCCGCTAGACGAGGTCCTCCGCCTCCACGGCGGGCTCGGCCTCCAGCACCCGCTCCCGTACCCGGCGGGCGGCGTCGCCGTCGGCGAAGAGCCCGCGCAGGTCGGCCAGGGCCGGCTCGGGCGGGTCCAGCGGCACGGCCGGGTCGACCACCGCCTCCAGCACGCTGGGCCGGTCCGCGGCCAGCACCTCGTCCCAGGCGGGACCGACCAGGTCGGGGCGGTCCACCCGCACCCCGTGCAGGCCGAGCAGCCGGGCCCAGCCGGCGTACGGCACGTCGGGCCGCCGGTCGGCGAACGCGCCGGGCGGGCGCCCGCCGCCCATCCCGGACTGGTCGCGGTTGTTCAGCACCAGCACCACCAGCCGGGGATCCCGCCACTCCTGCCAGTGGTGGGCCACGGTGATCAGCTCCGCCAGCCCGTTGAGCTGCATGGCCCCGTCGCCGAGCAGCGCGATCACCGGCTCGTCCGGGCGGGCCAGCTTGGCGGCCACCGCGTACGGCAGGGCGCAGCCCATCGAGCCGAGCGTGCCGCAGAGCTGGGCACGGACGCCCGGGGGCAGTTCGAGGTGGCGGGCGTACCAGTAGATGACCGAGCCGACGTCCACCGCGACGGAGCCGCGGCCCGGCACCCGGGCGGAGAGTTCGTGCAGCACGAGCTGCGGGTTGATCGGCTCGGCCGGGGCGGCGGCCCGCTCGGCGGCGGCCTCCCGCCACCGGTCGACCGAACTCTCCACCACGCCGCGCCACTGCGCGTTGTGCCGCTCCGGCACCCGGTTGAGCAGGGCCCGCAGCGTCTCGGCGGCGTCGCCGACCAGCGGCACGTCCACCGGGTATCGGGTGCCGATGCGCCGCCCGTCGATGTCGATCTGGATGGTGCGGACCTGGCCCGGCATCGGGAACCAGTCGGTCCACGGGTCGTTGGTGCCCACCATGAGCAGGGTGTCGCAGCCTCCCATGAGCTGCGCGGCGGCGGTGGTGCCGACCTCGCCGAGCACTCCGGTGTGGAAGGGCAGGCGCTCGTCCAGCACCGGCTTGCCCAGCAGCGAGGTGGCCACGCCCGCGCCGAGCCGGTCGGCGAGGGCCATGATCTCGTCGGCCGCGCCGTGCGCGCCCTGGCCGATCAGGATCGCCAGCCGCTGGCCGCCGCCGAGCAGCGAGGCGGCGGCGTCCAGGTCGGCGTCGTGCGGCAGCACCCGGGCCAGCGGTTCACCCGGGGTCGCCGACATCACGCCGGCGGTCTGCGGCATCAGGTCGGGCACCGCGGCCACCTGGAGGGCGTGCGGCAGCACCACGCAGGTCGGGCTGCGGGTCGCCGCCGCGGTGCGGAACGCCTGGTCCAGCAGGACCGGCACCTGGTCCGGCACCCGCCCGTAGCGCACGAACTGGTTGCAGACGTCGCCGAAGAGCCGGCTCAGCCCGATCTCCTCGTGGGCCCCGCCGAGGGGGCCGGTGACGTCCTCGCCGACGATCGCCACGACCGGCTTGCTGTCCAGCTTGGCGTCGTAGAGGCCGTTGAGCAGGTGCACCGCGCTCGGCCCCTGGGTGGCCAGGCAGACCCCGATCTCGCCGGTGAACTTGGCGTGCCCGGTGGCCATGAACGCGGCGGTCTCCTCGTGCCGGGCGGGGACGAAGTCCGGGTCCCCGCCCGCGGCGTCCAGCGCGGCCACCAGCGGGGCGATCGCCGCACCCGGGTAGCCGAAGGCCCGGGGCACCCGCCAGGCCCGCAGCCGTTCGACGACCAGGTCCGCCACCGTGCGGTCAGCCATTGCCCCGCCCGGGCGTGCTGGCGTCGACGTAGCGCAGCACGGCGCCGACCCCGTCGGTGAGTTCCGGCGCCTCCTCCGGCGCGAGCACGGTCAGCTCGGCCTCGGTGCCGATCAGCGCGCGCAGCAGGGCGGCGTCCGCGCGTACCTTCTGCGGGTCGGCCACGGACATGTCCGCCAGCTGCCGCGGGTCGGTGGCGATCTCGGTCGGTTCGGGCCCGATCCACAGCTCGCCGTCGGCGGAGGCGTCGTCGACGATCAGCATGGTGTCGACCTGGTTGCGTTGCAGGGCGGAGACCACCGCGTCGAGGCCGGCGCCGACGTCCTCCTGCACGCCGAAGCGGTCCAGCGCGGTGGCGATCCGCTGGTCGGCGACCTCGGCGATGGTCTGCACGGTGATGTCGTCCATCAGGGTGTCGTCGGCGCCGATGTAGTCGCGGGAGCCGGCGTCGGTGCGGACCAGCACGTCCTGCCAGCGCTCCGGCAGCTGGGCGGCGATCATCCCGGTGGCCCGGACGTCCCCGGCCACCACCACCACGTCCGCGCCGACCCGGTCGGCCAGCTCGGCGGTGGCCGCGGCGGCGTCACCGGCGTTGTGGTGCCACGCCTCCATGGCGGCCCGCTGGTAGCGGGACTGCGACCAGCCGCCCGGCTGCACCCGGCGCAACTGGTGGCTCTCCCGGCCCGTCACCGTGGCCCGGCGCGGCACGCCGCCGGCGCTGACCGCGACGGCGTCCGCCCCGGTCCGGTCGGCCAGCACCCGCACCCAGGCGATCTGCTCGCCGCGCTGGGCGACCAGCGGCATCGTGTGCGGCAGCGCCGACCAGCTCGCCAGGTCGCGCAGCGGCGGCGCGGAGAGGTACTCGGTGAGCACCACCCGCCCCCGGGTGGCGAAGACCGCGATGCCGTAGTCGCCGGGCATCGGCTTGTGCCGGCGGACGACCTCCTCGACCGCCTCGACGGTCGCCGCGTCGGCGCCCTGACCGATCAGGTCTCCCTTGAGCGCGCGCCAGCGCAGGTCGACCTGCGGACGCGCGTCGTGGGTGTCCCGGGAGGCGTCCATGTACACCGAGCACCAGGGCCCGGGACGGTCGTAGAGCGGGCGCAGGAAGGACAGCTGCATGCTCGACCCCTTTCCAGCTCGGCCGCACGCATACCCGCGCGACCTCGGATGTCACCTTCGGGGCGGGCCGTGACCGGCGTTCATTCACGTCGTTCAACCCCGAGGATCGATACCATGAGTGAACGGAACGGAACTCTCGGTGGTGAACATGGACACGGACCTGCACATCCGCCGCGCCGTCCACCCGACGGAACGGATCGTCACCGGCCGGCTGGTCCGCCTCATGGAGGGCTACGCCCGCGAGGTGCGGGTGGGGCAGCCGGTGCTGGTCGCGGTGCTGACGGCGGCGGGCGTCGTGGGGCTGCTGCTGCGGGTGGTGCGCGCCCTGCTCAGCAGCGGCGGCGGGGGTGCCCGGCGCAGCTTCAAAGAGCTGAAGCAGGGGCCCGAGTTCCTGGTCACCCCGGTCCGGGTGCGCGACGCGGCCGACCGCCTGGTGGAGGTGGAGCTGCACGGGCACCTGCCGCAGAGCGCCCTGCACCCCGGCGACCACGTGCAGCTCACCCTGCGCCCGCAGCGCGACGCCGACCTGCCGCCCCGGATCGAGCGGATCGTCAACCTGACCACCGGCCAGTTGCTGACCCCGCGTACCGCGACGGTCTGGTCGCACCTGGGGCCGGCGCTGCTGCTCCAGGCGATGCTCGGCCTGCTGCTGGTGGCGGGCGTGGCCGCCTGCTCGGCGCTCGGCTGAGGTTTCCGCCTCCACCGTCCGGGGCACCGGCTCGCTCATGTTTCCCGGATTCACCCTGGCGGAGATCGACCTCGGCCCGGTCCGCCTGCGGGTCCGGCACGGCGGCTCCGGGCCGCCGGTGGTGCTGCTGCACGGGCACCCGCGTACCCATGCCACCTGGCACCGGGTCGCGCCGCTGCTCGCCGCCCGGCACACGGTGATCTGCCCCGACCTGCGTGGCTACGGCGGCTCGTCGAAGCCGCCGAGCGACCCGGCGCACACGGTCTACTCGAAGCGGGCGATGGCCGGAGACGTGGTGGCGCTGCTCGACGCGCTCGGCCATCCCCGGGCCGCGGTCGTCGGCCACGACCGGGGCTCGTACGTGGCCATGCGGACCGCGCTGGACCACCCGGACCGGGTGACCCGGCTCGCCGTGCTCGACGGGGTGCCGATCGGCGAGGCCCTCGCGCGCTGCGATGCCCGGTTCGCCGCCCGCTGGTGGCACTGGTTCTTCCTGGGGCAGCTCGCCAAGCCGGCCGAGCGGGTGATCAACGCCGACCCGGACGCGTGGTACGGCGGCTCACCCGAGGCGATGGGCGCGGAGGCGTACGCCGACTACCGCCGGGCCATCCACGACCCGGCCACGGTGCACGCGATGTGCGAGGACTACCGGGCCGGGCTCGGCCCGGACCGGGCGGCGGACGACGCGGACCGGGCCGCCGGCCGGCGGATCGGCTGCCCGGTGCTCTTCGCCTGGTCGGAGCGGGACGACATGGTCGAGCTGTACGGCGACCCGGCGGCGATCTGGCGGGAGTGGGCGGACGACGTGCGGGCGGCCTCGATCCGCTCCGGCCACCACATGGCCGAGGAGGCGCCCGACGAACTGGCCGCCCTGCTCAGCGACTTCCTGGCTGGCTGAGCCGGCGGTCAGCCGACCGGGGTGAGGGGGCGGTCGGTGCGGGCCGGGGCGCCGAGCAGGCCGCGGCGGCGCGCCCAGCGCTCGAAGAGCACCGTGGCGAACGGCGGCACGGCGCAGGCCAGCGCGATCGCGGTGTGCCACAGCGACCAGCGGCGCTGCCGGGCCACCACCAGCACGAGCAGCCCGTACGCCACGAAGAGCGCGCCGTGGACCGGGCCGAACACGTGCACGCCGATCTCGTTGCGCGGCGGCCCGTACTTCACGGCCATGCCGGCCAGCAGGGCGGCCCACGAGCAGGCCTCGGCGATCGCCGCCGCCACGAACAGCCGGGTGGTGATCTCGCGCATCCGGCCATGCTAGCCAGCCGGCCCGCCGGACCGGGCCGCGACACTGTGCGACGCGACAGGGATCACCACCGGGAGAGCTGGGTAGTAATGGGTCCCCCGGCTCTTTCCCCACGCCGCCGTGGCGTGCGAGGTTAGGGGGACCAACGGTGACAGGGTGGTGACCATGGGCGAGGACGTCGGCGTGCGCACCTTCAGCCGGGAGGACCGGGCCCGCTACCGCGACAAGGTGCGGCGCTGCCTGGACGTGTTCGCCGAGATGCTGCGCGAGTCCCGCTTCGACGTGGAGCGGCCGATGACCGGGCTGGAGATCGAGCTGAACCTGGTCGACGGCGACTCGCAGCCGGCCATGCGCAACGCCGACGTGCTGGAGGCGATCGCGGATCCCAGCTTCCAGACCGAGCTGGGCCAGTTCAACGTGGAGATCAACGTGGCACCGCGCCGGCTCACCGGCACCGGCACGGCGCAGTTCGAGGAGCACGTCCGGGCCAGCCTCAACGCCGCCGAGGAGAAGGCCCGCGGGATCGGCGCGCACATGGTGATGATCGGCATCCTGCCGACCCTGCGCCCGGAGCACCTGACCGCCGAGACGCTCTCGGCCAATCCCCGCTACGCCCTGCTCAACGAGCAGATCTTCGCCGCGCGGGGCGAGGACCTGCGGATCTCGATCAGTGGGGTGGAGCGGCTGGCCACCACCGCGGACACCATCACACCCGAGGCCGCCTGCACCAGCACCCAGTTCCACCTCCAGGTCAGCCCGGCCCAGTTCGCCGACTACTGGAACGCCGCCCAGGCGATCGCCGGCATCCAGGTCGCGCTCGGCGCGAACTCGCCGCTGCTGTTCGGTCGGGAACTGTGGCGGGAGACCCGGGTGCCGCTGTTCCAGCAGGCCACCGACACCCGTGCCGAGGAGATCAAGGCCCAGGGGGTACGTCCCCGGGTCTGGTTCGGGGAACGCTGGATCACCAGTGTGTTCGACCTGTTCGAGGAGAACGTGCGTTACTTCCCGGCGCTGCTGCCGGTCTGCGACCCGGAGGACCCGGCGGAGACCCTGGCCGCGGGCGGCGTGCCGAAGCTCGCCGAGTTGCGGCTGCACAACGGCACCGTCTACCGGTGGAACCGCCCGGTCTACGACGTGCTGAAGGGTCGCCCGCACCTGCGGGTGGAGAACCGCGTGCTGCCCGCCGGGCCGACCGTGCTGGACACCGTCGCCAACGGCGCCTTCTACTTCGGTCTGGTCCGCGCCCTCGCCGAATCGGACCGGCCGCTCTGGTCGCAGATGTCGTTCAGCGCGGCCGAGGAGAACTTCACCAACTGCGCCCGGCACGGCATCGACGCCCAGGTGTTCTGGCCCGGGCTGGGCTACCTGCCGGTGACCGAGCTGGTGCTGCGCCGGCTGCTGCCGCTGGCCCACCACGGGCTGGACCGGTGGGGCCTCGACCCGGCCGAGCGGGACCGGCTGCTCGGCATCGTCGAGCAGCGCTGCCTGACCGGCCGCAACGGCGCGACCTGGCAGGTGGCGACGCTCCACCGCCTGGAGTCCGCCGACCACCTGGACCGGCCGGAGGCGCTGCGCGAGGTGGTCCGCCACTACGTCGACCTGATGCACAGCAACCGGCCCGTCCACGAGTGGCCGCTGCCCTGACCGCCCCGGCTCGGCGGGATTGAGCACGGCGGAGGAAGCCGCGCGGACGGTCCGCCCCGAGGATGGGGAACGGTCGTCGATCGGCACAGGTCGACGCCCGGCGGCGCCGTGGCCGGGTGCTCCGCACCGGCGGTCGGCCGGTCCCACCGTCGTTGACGTCGTCGTCACCGGCGTCGGCGTCGCGTCCGGTTCCGTCCCCGACCGCGAGGAGCGCTCCGTGACGCAGACCCACCGGCCCCCACGGCACCACGACGAGCAGGTCAGGCCTTCCCGCACCTCCGTGCGGGCGGGCACCTCCACCTTCGTCAACGGTCACTTCCCCCGGCGACGGGGGCTCATCGTCCTGCTCGGCCTCCTCGGCGGATTCCTGCTGACCGTGGTCTGGTCGGCCGAGTTCGTGGACCAGACCATCGGCGACAACGTCGCCAACACCCTGCTCGGCCACGACGCGAAGGAGACCCCCATCCAGGGGATCGCCGCCGGCGTGCTGTTCGCCTTCGTCTCCGGCGTCGCCGGCACCTTCACCGCGTGCAACATCGCCGCCTTCGGCGCGCTCGCCCCGCTGACCGGCAGCACGGGCGGCCGGTGGAGCCGGTTCGCCGCGCCGCTGCGGCCGCTCGGCTGGATGGCGGTGGGCATGGTCGCGGTGTCGGCCGCGTACGGCGCCGTGGTGGGCCTCGTCGGCACGTCCATGCCGCAGTTCTCCACCGCGCCGACCACTCCGGGCGGGCTGTCGCCGCGCAGCATCCAGTCGATGGTGGTGTTCGGCGTGATCGGGCTGGTCATGATCTATCTCGGGCTGGCCTCGCTCGGCGTGGTGCCGGACCCCTTCGCCCGGATCGCGCGGCGCTGGCCGAACGCCCCGATGGTCTTCATGGGCGCGCTGATCGCCGGTTTCCTGATCGGACGGCCCTTCGCGCTGTTCCGGCAGATGTTCCGCGACGCCGCCGAGAGCGGCAACCCGCTCTACGGTGCGGCGGCGTTCACCCTCCAGTCGATCGGCAACATCGTCATCATGGCGGTGCTGTTCCTGCTGCTGGCGTGGCTGGCCGGGTCCCGACTGCAACGCTGGTTCGCCGCTCGGCCGAGCCGCCTGGCCGTGCTGACCGCGGTCGCGTTCCTCGTCGCCGGCGCCTTCACGTTCCTCTACTGGGACGTCCGGCTGCTCGCCCGCCGGGAGATCATTCCCTGGTACCCGATGGCCCCCTGGGCCTGACCGGGCGGCGCGGGACCGGCGCCCCACCGGGCCCGGTCCCGCGTCGGCGTCAGAGCGCCACGATCGCGGCGGACTCCGGCGGCAGTTCGATCCCGTCCCGCATGACGGTGACCCCCTCGGACGTGGCGAGCAGCACCCGGCGCACCACCCCGGGCAGGTTGATCCGTTGCGGCTTGCCGGCCAGGTTCGCCACCACCAGGCAGCCACCGCGGCGCATCAGCAGGAACTGGTCGCCGTGGCGCACCTCGACGTGGTGGAGCCGGGGGTCGGAGAGGTCGGGGCGGCGCTTGCGCAGCGCGATGAGCCGCCGGTAGAAGTCGTACATCTCCCGGTGCTCCGGCTTGTCCAGCTCGGCCCAGTCGAGCCGGGACCGGAGGAAGGTCTGCGGGTCCTGCGGGTCGGGCACCTCCCCCGGCGGCCAGCCGTGCGCGGCGAACTCCCGCCGGCGGCCGGTCGCCACGGCGGTCGCCAGCTCCGGCTCGGGGTGGCTGGTGAAGAACTGCCACGGGGTGCTGGCCGCCCACTCCTCCCCCATGAACAGCATCGGGGTGAAGGGCGCGGTCATCAGCAGCGTGGCGCCGACCCGCAGCAGCCCGGCGGAGAGGGTCTGGGAGATCCGGTCGCCGGTGGCCCGGTTGCCGATCTGGTCGTGGTTCTGCAGGTACGCCACGAACCGGTGCCCGGGCGTCCGCTGCCGGTCGACGGGCCGGCCGTGGCTGCGGTTGCGGAAGCTGGACCAGGTGCCGGCGTGGAAGAAGGCGCCGGTCAGCACGTCGGTGAGGCATTCGAGCGAGCCGAAGTCGCCGTAGTAGCCCTGCCGTTCCCCGGTGAGCAGGGTGTGCAGCGCGTGGTGGGCGTCGTCGTTCCACTGCGCGTGCAGCCCGTAGCCGCCGCCCTCCCGCGGGGTGATCAGCTTCGGGTCGTTGAGGTCGCTCTCGGCGATCAGCGACAGCGGCCGGCCCACGTGGGTGGAGAGCGCCTCCACCTCGGTCGCCACCTCCTCCAGGAGGTGGGTGGCCCGGGAGTCGGGCATGGCGTGCACGGCGTCCAGCCGCAGCCCGTCGACGTGGTAGTCGCGCAACCACATGAGCACGCTGTCGACGATGTAGCGGCGGACCCCGTCGGAGTGCGGCCCGTCCAGGTTGACCGTGCGGCCCCAGGTGTTGCTCTGCTCGGTGAGGTACGGCGCGAAGCGCGGCGCGTAGGCCCCGGAGGGCCCGAAATGGTTGTAGACGACGTCGAGGATCACCCCCAGCCCCTTCGCGTGCGCCGCGTCGACGAAGCGCTTGAGCCCGTCCGGCCCGCCGTACGGCTCGTGCGGCGCGTACCAGCAGACCCCGTCGTAGCCCCAGTTGTGCTCGCCGTTGAAGGCGTTGACCGGCAGCAGCTCGACCAGGTCGACGCCGAGGTCGACGAGGTGGTCGAGGCGGCCGATCGCCGCGTCGAAGGTGCCCTCCGGGGTGAAGGTGCCGATGTGCAGCTCGTAGAGGACGCTGCCGGGCAGTTGCCGCCCGGTCCAGCCCTGGTCGGTCCAGTCGAACGCGGCGTGGTCGTAGCGGCGGCTCGGCCCGTGCACGCCCTGCGGCTGCCAGGCGGACCGGGGGTCGGGCAGCGCCCGATCGTCGTCGTCGAGGAGGAACGCGTAGTCGGTGCCGGGTCCGGCGCCGGGCACCTCGACCCGCCACCAGCCCTCGGGACCGGGACGCATGTCGTGGTCCGCGACGCCGGGCAGGCGCAGCCGGACCCGGGCGGCTTCGGGCGCCCACACCGTGAACTCGGTCATGCGGCAGCCTCCACGGAGTCGGTGGGAGCGAGGAGGGCGACGGGGTAGGTGCTCAGCAGATCGTGCATCAGCAGCTCAGCCCCACTGTAGACCCGACCGGTGAACACGTCCGTAACACTGTTGCCGGAAATCGCCAGCGTCGTGTCGCGCCAGCCGCCGGCGCGGGCCAGCCGCAGCGGCAGCCGGGTGGCCACCGCGATCGCGCCGCCCCGGTCGAAGGCCACCGCGTGCGCGCCGGCCGGGCCGCGCGCGGGCACCGGCCGGTAGCCGGTGAACAGCTCCGGGTGGGCCCGGCGCAGCCGCAGGGTGCGGGAGACCACGAGCAGCTTGGCCGCGCCGTCGGCGGCCACCGCCGGCCGCCAGCCGGCGTCGAGCCGGGCCAGCAGCTCCCGGCGTACGGCGAAGTCGACCGGGCGGCGGTTGTCCGGGTCGACCAGGGAGTTCTCCCACAGCTCGGTGCCCTGGTAGGTGTCCGGCACACCGGGCATGGCGAGCTGGACCAGCTTCTGCCCGAGCGAGTTCGACCAGCCGGCCGGGGCGATCTCGGCGGCGAACGCGGTGAGCTGGGCGTGCAGCTCCGGGTCGTCGTACATCCGGTCGACCAGGGCGTGCAGCTCGTGCTCGAACCCCGGGTCGGGGTCGGCCCAGCTGGTCGAGGTCGACGCCTCCCGGGCCGCCTTCTCCGCGTACCCGTGCAGCCGGTCCCGCTCGATCGGCCAGGCCCCGACGGCGGTCTGCCAGAGCAGGTGGGCGAAGGCCGGGTCGGCCAGCGGGGCGCGGGACATCCAGTCGGCCACCCGCTCGGCCCAGCGCCCGGGCAGCTCGGACAGGACCGCGAGCCGGGCCCGCACGTCCTCCCCGCGCTTGGTGTCGTGGGTGGAGAGCGTGGTCATGCTCCCCGGCCAGCGCACCTGCCGGGCGGCGGCGAAGCGGTGGAACTCGGCCGGCGGCACGCCGAAGTGCGCCGGGCTGCCGCCCACCTCGTTGAGCGCGACGAACCGGCTCCACCGGTAGTAGGCGGTGTCCTCCACCCCCTTGGCCATCACCGCGCCGGAGAGCTGCGGGAAGCGGGCGGCCAGCTCGTGGCCGGGGTCGCGGAGCCGGGTGGTGACCGCGTCCAGCACGGCGGTCAGGTCGGGTCGGCGGCGGCCGGCCTCGGCGCGGGCGGCGGCGAGGTGCCGGGCGCCCTCCGGCGGGTAGCCGCGGTAGACCGGGAAGGCGGCGGCCAGCTCGGCCAGGGCCGCCCGCACCTGCTCGCCGGGCAGCTCGGGGACGAGCGTGGCGAGCCGGCCCAGCTCGGCGGCGAGCAGCCGGGTGGCCGCGGCCAGCTTGGTGTCGTGGGTGAGGTCCTGCCACGAGGTGTGCCGCCCGGTGAGCCGGCCGTCCAGCGCGGTGAAGTCCGCCTCGGCGTCCGGGTCGACGAAGAGCCCGCAGGCCGCGGCCAGCGCGTCGTAGCCGGTGGTGCCGTCGACCGGCCAGTCCGGCAGCTCCTCCCCGTACTCCAGGATCTTCTCCACCACCAGCCAGGCTCCGGGCGCGGCGGCGCGCAGCCGGGCCAGGTAGCCGGCGGGGTCGCGGAGCCCGTCCGGGTGGTCGACGCGGATGCCGTCGAGATCCCCGGCGGCGGCCCAGCGCAGGATCTCCGCGTGGGTGGCGCGGAAGACCTCCGGGTCCTCCACCCGCAGCCCGGCCAGGTCGGACACGGCGAAGAACCGGCGGTACGTCAGCTCGGTGTCGCCGCGCCGCCAGTTGACCAGCTCGTAGTGCTGCCGGTCGTGCACCTCGCGCGGCGTCCCGTCCCCGGTGCCGTCGGCGATCGGGAAGCGGTGCTCGTGGTAGCGCAGCTCCCCGTCGACCACCTTGAGGTCGTCGAGGGCGTCGGGGGCGTCGGCGAGCACCGGCAGCAGCAGCCGGCCCCGGTCCCAGTCGATGTCGAACCAGTCCGCGTACGCCGAGGCCCGGCCCCGGCGCAGCACGTCCCACCAGGCCGGGTTGGCCGCCGGCCGGGCCACCCCGGCGTGGTTGGGGACGATGTCCACGACCAGGCCGAGCCCGGCCGCGCGCAGCGCCCGGACGAGGCGCTGCCGGCCGCCCTCGCCGCCGAGTTCCGGGTTGACCGCGCGGTGGTCGACCACGTCGTAGCCGTGCGGGGAGCCGGGGGTGGCGGTGAGCAGGGGCGCGCTGTAGAGGTGGGTGACGCCGAGGTCGGCCAGGTAGCCGGCGAGGCCGGCGGTGGCGTCGAGGTCGAAGCCGGGGCGGACCTGGACACGGTAGGTCGACCCCACCCGCGTCGTCGTCGCCGTGCTGTCGTCGGGGTGGGGGGTGTCGGGCATGGTCAGGCCGTCCTCTCCAGGACCAGCAGCGAGCGGTCGGGGACGCAGACGCTCCCGCCCGCCTCGACCACCAGGGTCTTCTCCGGATCCGGGTCCGCGGTGCTGATGACCAGTTCCCAGCGCTGCCCGAACTCGGCCGGTGGCAGGGTGAAGTCCAGCGGCGCGTCGTGCGCGTTGAACAGCAGCAGGAACGAGTCGTCCCGGTGGCGCTGGCCGTACTGGCCGCGTTCCGGGATGCCGTCGCCGTTGACGAACAGGGCCACCGAGCGGCCGAAGTCGTTGCCCCAGTCCTCGCCGGTCATCTCCCGGCCGTCCGGGGTGTACCAGGCCAGGTCGGGCAGGGCGGTGCCGGCGGCCCGGCCGCCGACCGGCAGCCCGGTGAAGAAGCGGCGCCGCTGGAACACCCGGTGCCGCATCCGGAACTCGGTGAGTCGCTGGACGAACGCGACGAGTTCCTCGTCGGCCCGCTCCCAGTCGACCCAGGCCAGCTCGCTGTCCTGGCAGTAGGCGTTGTTGTTGCCGCCCTGGGTGCGGCCCAGCTCGTCGCCGTGGCCGATCATCGGCACGCCCTGGGAGAGGATCAGCGTGGCCAGGAAGTTGCGCCGCTGCCGGGCGCGCAGGGCGCGCACCCCGGGGTCGTCGGTCTCCCCCTCGACGCCGCAGTTCCAGGACCGGTTGTGGCTCTCCCCGTCCCGGTTCTCCTCGCCGTTGGCCTCGTTGTGCTTGTCGTTGTAGGAGACCAGGTCGGTGAGGGTGAACCCGTCGTGGCAGGTGACGAAGTTGATGCTGTGGAACGGGCGGCGCCCGTCGTCCTGGTAGAGGTCGGCGGAGCCGGAGATCCGGGAGGCGAACTCGGCCAGGGTGGCCGGCTCGCCGCGCCAGAAGTCGCGCACGGTGTCCCGGTACTTGCCGTTCCACTCGGTCCACTGCGGCGGGAAGTTGCCCACCTGGTAGCCGCCGGGGCCGACGTCCCACGGCTCGGCGATCAGCTTGACCCGGCCGACCACCGGGTCCTGCTGCACCACCTCGAAGAAGGTGGAGAGGCGGTCCACCTCGTAGAACTCCCGGGCCAGGGTGGCCGCCAGGTCGAAGCGGAAGCCGTCGACGTGCATCTCGGTGACCCAGTAGCGCAGCGAATCCATGATCAGCTGGAGCGAGTGCGGGCTGCGCACGTTGAGGCTGTTGCCGGTGCCGGTGTAGTCGACGAAGTAGCGGCGATCCTCCTCGGAGAGCCGGTAGTAGCTCGGGGTGTCGATGCCCTTGAAGCTCAGCGACGGCCCGAGGTGGTTGCCCTCGGCGGTGTGGTTGTAGACCACGTCGAGGATCACCTCGATGCCGGCCGCGTGCAGCGCCTTGACCATGCCGCGGAACTCCTGCACCTGCTGGCCGAGCCGGCCCAGTGCGGAGTAGCCGTGGTGCGGGGCGAAGAAGCCGATGGTGTTGTAGCCCCAGTAGTTGCGCAGCCCCAGGTCGGCCAGGCGGTGGTCGTGCACGAACTCGTGCACGGGCATCAGCTCGACCGCGGTGACCCCGAGCCGCTTGAAGTAGTCGATCATGACGGGCGAGGCGATCGCCGCGTACGTGCCGCGCAGCTCCTCCGGGATGTCCGGGTGCCGCATGGTCAGCCCGCGCACGTGCGCCTCGTAGATCACCGAGTGGTGGTACGGCGTGCGCGGCGGCTTGTCGTTGCCCCAGTCGAAGTACGGGTTCACCACCACCGACTTCGGCATGAACGGCGCCGAGTCGGTGTCGTTGCGGCGGTCCGGGTCGCCGCCCACCTCGTAGTCGTAGACGGCCGGGTCCCAGCTGACCTCCCCGTCGACCGCCTTGGCGTACGGGTCCAGGAGCAGCTTGTGCGGGTTGCAGCGCAGCCCGTTGGCCGGGTCCCACGGCCCGTGCACCCGGTAGCCGTAGCGCTGGCCGGGCTCGATCCCCGGCAGGTAGGCGTGCCAGACGTACGCGTCGACCTCGCGCAGCTCGACCCGGCGCTCGGCGCCGGTGTCCCACTCGTCGAACAGGCAGAGCTCGATCTTCTCCGCCACCTCGGAGAAGATCGCGAAGTTGGTCCCCATCCCGTCGTAGGTGGCGCCGAGGGGGTAGCTCTCGCCCGGCCAGACCTGCATGTCGCTCCCTTAGGCCATGATCATGAGCGCACCGGACGGGCGGGCCGGCCGGTGCGCACGCCGCTAATGCCCCGCGGCACGCTCCGCCAATCCACCCGTTCGGACGGTAACCGAAATCCACCCACCTGCGTCCGGCTGGACCGTCAGGTGTTGTCCGTCACGATCGCCCTTTTCGAGATGCGGGTTCGCGCCGGATGGCCTTTCCTGGATAACGGACACGCGTGCCCGCGCGGGTCCACCCGGCCGTTCGGCCGCCCCCCAACGCTCCCCACGCCGCCAGTGACGTCGGCGCGTACCAGCATGCATGGACGGAGATC
>NZ_JBSSLX010000052.1:0-32994 GCF_053890995.1 Micromonospora sp. I033
GACCGGCTCAGTACGCCAGGGCCACCGGCCGGCCCAGCAGCCGTGCGCCGTTGTTGCCCAGCCAGCCCTCCGCGGCCGCCGCATGCTGGGCGAAGGTGTGGATGTCCCGGAACCGGCGCTGCAACGGGGAGGAGTCGCGGGCCGCGCCGCCGCCGGCCGCCCGGTAGCAGGTGGCCACCGCGGCTATCGCCTGCTCGGTCACCCAGGGCAGCGCCGCGGAGATGGTCGGTTGCAGCGCCGGGATCCGCTCCGGGTCCCGCGTGCAGGCCGCCCAGAGGTCGTCGGCGAGATCGGCGAGGAGCGTCCGGGCGGCGCGCACGTTCAGGTCGGCCCGGCCCAGGTGGATCCGGAAGGCGGGGGAGTCGGCGAGCGGCTGCCGGGCGTAGAGCCGCTGCCGGTCGCCGCCGAGCAGCGCGGCCATGTCGTCCAGCGCGCCCTGCGCGATGCCGACCGCCACGGCGCCCAGGTGCAGCACGAACTGCGCCAGCGGCGCCACGAACCCCGGCCCGGGCACGCACGGCGTGCCGGTAAAGAGGTCGAAGCTCGCCTCCGCCGGGCAGAAGGCCGAGTCGACCACCACGTCGTGGCTGCCGGTGCCGCGCAGGCCCAGCACGTGCCAGGTGTCCACCACGGTCACCCGGTCGGCCGGGAAGAGCATCGAGCGGGTCTCCGGCGGCGCGCCGTCCGCGCCCGGCAGTGGCTGGCCGTCGGCGGTGACCAGGCAGTTGCCGAAGATCCAGTCGGCGTGCCGGCAGCCGCTGGCGAACGCCCAGCGCCCGCTGACCTGGAAGCCGCCGTCGGCCAGCTCGGCCCGGCCCTGCGGAGCGAAGGCGCCGGCCACCACCACGTCCGGGCCGGCGGCGTAGATCTTGTCGAACCGCTCGCGGGACAGCAGGGCCAGCAGGTGCGGGGTCTCCGCGCCGATCATCACGGTCCAGCCGGTCGAGCCGTCCGCCCGGGCCAGGGTCTCCAGCACCGCCATGCCGGTGCGCAGGTCCAGCTCGTACCCGCCGTGGCTGCGTGGCACGAACAACCGGAAGCAGCCGGCGGCGCGGAGCCGGTCCAGCAGGTCGGCGGGCAGCTCCCGGGCCCGCTCGATCTCCGCGGCCCGGGCGGTCAGCTCGGGTGCGAGCTCGCGTACGGCGGTCAGCAGGTCGTCCGTCATCGGGGCCTCCCTCGGCGTCGGTGTGGCCGCTCCACCGTGGGTGGCCCGTCGTCCCGACCGCCAGGGACACCGGCACCGGCCGGTCGGGACACGGCGAGGGCCCGGGTACGCCGCCGGATCCGCCCGGGCGGTCGGGACGCCCCGCCCCATGCGCCCGGGACGCCGGGACGGCGACGCTTCGCCTCGCGGTGGTTCGACCGCGCCCGTGACCCGAGGAGGAACCCATGACCAGTGCCACGCTCGACACCACGGCCGTGCCGGCCACCGACCGCCGCCGCCGGGGCTGGGCGGTCGCCGGGGCCGTCGCCGGACTCGCCGGCATCGCGCTCTTCCAGTTCAGCCCGGCGTTGACCGATGTCGACCGGTCGCTCTTCGCCGACAACGAGCGTTTCGTGGCGGCCATGGCGGGCCGGGAGGCGTACGTGTGGGTATTCCAGCTCCTGGCCGTGCTGGCAGCCGGCTGCCTCGCGGTCTTCGCGGCCGGACTGCGGCGGCGGCTGGCCGCCCGCGAGCCGGCCGGGGGCCTGCTGCCCGACGTGGCCGCGGCCGGCCTGCTGCTCACCGCGGCGCTGCTGCTCGTCGGCGGCGGGGTCTCCACCGAGCTGTACTGGGACCTGCTGCACCTGGCCGAGACCGACGCCGACACCGTTGCCGCGCTCGCCGCTCTCTACAGCACCTTCCCGTGGGTGTGGGCCGGGGCCGGGCTGAGCGCGGGCGCGGTGGCGGTGGCCGGCCTGCGCCGCCGGTCGGTGAGCCGCTGGCTGGCGGTGTTCAGCCTGGTGATGACGCTGCTGGTGGTGGTCACCCAGGCGGTGCCGCTGCAGTACCTTGCGCTGGCGCCGGCGGCGCTCTGGGCCACTGTCGCCGGCCTGACATTCGCCCTGGAGCGGCGGGGTCTCGGCAACTGACCCGGTGACTGCCAGGATCAGGGCCATGCCCGCCGACCCGACGCCCGTGCCGTCCCGCGCCGGCGGCGACCGCCGCCGCCCGGTCGCCGCGCGGCTGGTCGCCGCCGGCTGCGCGCTCCTGCTCGTGGGTACGGCGGTCTGCTGGGTGGCGGCCCGCCGCCCGTGGGGCCTGTCGCAGCTCTACTTCCTGGTCGACTTCACCGACTGCGCGGTCTACGGCACGGTCGCCTGGCTGGTCCTGCTGCGCCGCGGTCATCCGGTCGCCTGGCTGCTGGCCGCGACCGGGCTGGGCGGCGGGCTCTCCGCGTTGAGCGCGCAGTACGTGGACCTGCTCGCGGTCCGACCCGACCTGCCCGCGCCGGTGCTGCTCACCTCGGCCCGGGACTGGGCCTGGGTGCCCGGGATGCTCTCGCTCATCACGGTGGTGCCCTGGCTGGTCCGGGAGGGGCGGCCGCCCGTGTCGGCCCGGGTCGCCGTGGCGGCCGGCACCCTGGTCACCGCCGCCATCGCGGTGTTCCACCTGACCTGGCCGGGGCGGCCCGGGCAACCGTCGGGCGCGCCGTTCCCGGTCACCGAGCCGGACTGGGCGGAGTTCGTGGTCGCCGGGGAGCCGTGGCTCTTCCGGGTGGTGCCGTTGCTCGGGCTGGTGGCCGCCGCGGGGGTGCTGCGGCGGTGGCGTACCGGGCCGCCGGCCGAGCGGATCGGACTGGGCTGGCTCTCCGTCGGCACGCTGCTGCTCGCGGTGAGCTTCGCTCCGCTCGGCTTCCCCGCCGGCTGGGCCCGCCAGGTCCCGGACTGGCTGGCCCCGACCGCGATGCTCGCCTCGCAGGCGTTCTTCCCGGCCGCGGTGCTGGCCGTGGTGCTCCGGCAGCGGCTGTGGGGGATCGAGATCGCCGTCCGCCGCACCCTGGTGTGGTTCCTGCTCACCTTCCTGCTGGTCGCCGCGTACGTGATCGGGGTGAGCCTGCTCGACGGGCTGCTGCCGTCGTCACCGGCCGTGCCGGGGGTGCTGGTCACGGCGCTGGTGGCGGCCGGCACCCAACCGGCCCGGTCCCGGGTGCAGCGCGGCGTGGACCGGCTGATCCATGGCGAGGCGGTGGAGCCCCTCGGCGTCGTCCGCGGCGTCGGGCACCGGATCAGTGCCTCGGCGGACCCGGCGGACGTGCTGGACGGGGTGGCGCGGAGCGTGACGGACCTGCTCCGGCTGGGCGCCTGCGCCATCGAGGTGGACGGGCCCGAGCCGTACGCCGCGCACAGCTCCTCGGACGGCCCGGTCGGCGCGCCGCTCGTGCTGCCGCTGCGCCGGGGCGGCACTGAGATCGGCCGGCTGGTCGCCTGGGCCCGGGCGGGGGAGCGGCTGGACGGGCGGACCCGGGCGGCGCTGCTCGACCTCGTGCCGCTGGTGGCCTCGACCGCCAGCCTGGCCGCCACCGGCCGGGCGCTGGCCGCCTCCCGGGCCCGGCTGGCCGAGGCGCGCGAGGAGGAGCGGCGGAAGCTGCGCCGGGACCTGCACGACGGGCTCGGCCCGGCGCTGGCCGGGGTGGCGCTGGGCCTCCAGGCGGCCCGTAACCTGCTCACCGTGGATCCCGAGGCGGCCGGCCGGTTGCTGGACCGGTTGCGCGACGAGACCGACCAGCGGGTGGAGCACGTCCGGGACCTGGCCCGCGGGCTGCTGCCGCCGGTGCTGGGCGAGCGCGGCCTCGCCCCGGCGCTGCACGAGCTGGCCCAGCGGTACGCGGGCTCCGGGCTGGCCGTGCGGGTGGCGGCCGAGCCGCTGCCGCTGCCGGAGCCGGTGGCCACCGCGATCTACGGGATCGTGTCGGAGGCGGTCCGCAACGCGCACCGGCACGCGGGCGCGACGGACTGCCGGGTGAGCGTGCACCGGGACGGCGAGGGGCTCACCCTCCGGGTCGAGGACGGCGGCAGCGGCATCGTGCCGGGCACGCCGGCCGGGATCGGGATGCGCTCGATGCGGGAGCGGGCCGAGGGGATCGGCGGGGTGTGCGTGGTCGCGCCGGGGCCGGACGGCGGCACCACGGTCACCGTCCGGGTGCCGGCCGGGCGGCTGGCCGGGGACGCCGCGGCGGACGACGCCGGGCAGCCGTTCGCGGTGGTCCCGTGACCGGGGAGACCATCCGGGTGGCGGTGGTCGACGACCATCCGGTGTTCCGGCTGGGCATGAGCGCGCTGCTGGCCTCGACCGCCGGGCTGGAGGTGGTCGGCGAGGCCGCCGACGCGGACGCCGCGCTGCGGGTCGCCGACCAGCACCGGCCCGACGTGATCATCATGGACCTGCACCTGGGCGGTCGCTCCGGGGTCGCGGCAACCCGGGAGATCGTGGTCCGGCACCCGGGGATCGGGGTGCTGGTGGTGACCATGCTGGACGACGACGACTGGGTCTTCGCGGCGCTGCGCGCCGGGGCCCGGGGCTACCTGCTCAAGGGGGCCGCCCCGGCCGAGGTGGAGCGGGCGGTCCGGGCGGTGGCCAACGGCGAGGTGCTGCTCGGCCCGGTCATCGCCAGCCGGGCGGTGAGCTACTTGTCCGGGGCGCGCGGCGGCGGGGCCGCCCCCTTCCCCGAGCTGACCGACCGGGAGCGGGAGGTGCTCGACCTGGTTGCCCAGGGGCTGAGCAACGTGGTCATCGCCCGGCGGCTGACGCTGAGCCCGAAGACCGTCCGCAACCACCTGTCGAACGTGCTGGCCAAGCTCCAGGTGGCCGACCGCGCCCAGGCCATCGTGCGGGCTCGGGAGGCGGGGCTCGGTCAGCCCTGACGGAACTCGGCGCTGAGGACCCGCATCGCCCGGGTCAGCTCGTGCGCCGATGGCGCCGCGGCCGGGTCGACCAGCCACTGGGCCGCGACGCCGCCGATCAGCGCCTGGTGGAACGCGCCCAGGGCGAGCGCGGTCGACTCGTCGAGCGCCGGGTCGAGCCGGTGGAACACCTCGGCCAGCCCGAGCCGGGCCTGGCGGGTCACCCCGGCGAACGCCTCCCGCACCTCGGGCGCGCGGTCGAGCTGCGCGATCAGCTCGAACTGGACCGCCCAGAGCGGCCGGAGCCGGGTGAACGACTCGATGATCCGCTCCCACGCCGCCTCGAAGCGCCGCTCGGGCGTGGCGTCCGGCCCGGCGTCCTCGGCGAGGGCGCGGGCCAGCTCGTCGCCCCACTCGGCCAGGGCCTCCACGAGCGCCTCGTTGAGCAGCGCCTTCGTGGTGCGGAAGTGGTAGCCGATGGCGGCCAGGCTGGTGCCGGCGGCGCCGGCCACGTCCCGGGCCGTGGTGGCCGCGTAGCCCTTCTCCATCAGGCAGCGCTTGGCCCCGGCGAGCAGGGCCTCTCGGTTTCCCATGCCGGCAGCCTAGCGGATTCCTTGAACAAGTGTCTTGCACAAGTGTGCAAGACACTTGTACTGTCGGTGGCATGACTGATGTGCTGATCTCCGGCGCCGGTGTCGCCGGCCCCGCGCTCGCCTGGTGGCTGCGCCGCCACGGCTTCCGGCCCACCGTCGTCGAGCGCGCCCCGGCGCTGCGGGACGGGGGCTACAAGGTGGACGTCCGGGGGGCGGCGTTGACCGTGCTGGACCGGATGGGCCTGGCCGAGCAGGTGCGCCGGCGCGACACCGGGATGCGGCTGGCCCGCTTCGTGGACGCGTCCGGGGCGCAGCTGGCCACCATGGACGCCGCGCTCTTCGGCGGGCGGGAGGGGGACGACGTCGAGGTGATGCGGGGTGACCTGGCCCGGCTGCTCGTCGCGGCCACCGGCGACGTGGAATATCTCTTCGGCGACTCGATCGCCGCGCTGGACCCGGCCGCCGACGGGGTGCACGTGACCTTCGCCGGGGGCTTGCGCCGCCGCTTCGACCTGGTGGTCGGCGCCGACGGGCTGCACTCGACCGTACGCCGGCTGGCGTTCGGCCCCGCCGCCGCGCACCTGCGCCCGCTCGGCCACCACATCGCGATCTGCACCGTCCCGGCCGGGTTCGGCGAGGAGCGGGTCGAGCTGATGCACCCGGCGCCGGGCCGTACCGTCGGGGTCTACCGCACCGCCGGCGCGCCGGACGCCCGGGCGCTGTTCCTCTTCCCCTCGCCCGCCGAGGAGCCCGACCACCGGGACCTGCCCGCCCAGCGGGCGGCGCTGGCCCGGGCGTTCGGCGGCGCCGGCTGGCGGGTGCCCGAGCTGCTCGCCGCCACCGCCGACGCGCCGGACTTCTACTTCGCGCCGATCAGTCAGGTGCGGATGGACCGCTGGTCCACCGGCCGGATCGGGCTCGTCGGCGACGCGGCCTACGGCCCCTCGCCGGCCTCCGGGCAGGGCACCAGCCTCGGGTTGGTCGGTGCGTACGTGCTGGCCGCCTCGCTGGCCGAGGCCGGTGGGGACCCGGTGGCCGGGTTCGCCGGGTACGAGCGGCGGATGCGCCCGTTCGTCACGGCGAACCAGCGGCTGGCCGAGCGCAACCTCAAGGGGATGGTGCTCTCCTCGGCCGCGCAGATCCGGTTCCAGACGCTGATGCTGCGGCTCATGCCGCGCCTGCCCGGCCGGGACCGGATGATCCGCCGGGTCACCGAGCCGATCCACCGGGCGGCCACCGCGATCACCCTGCCGGACGCCGAGGCGGCCGCGCGCTGACCGTCAGTCGTCGAGGCGTTCGGCGTACCGGGCGCGCAGCTCGTCCCAGCCGAACTCCTTCGCCTCGGCGCCGCGGATCGGGCCGACCGGGTCGCCGTCGAGCAGGTGGCCGGCGACGTCGAGGCAGAGGTGCCAGCCGGCGGCCATGCTCGCGCCCAGCGCGCGGTCGTCGAAGCGGTGCCGCAGGGTCAGCCGCGTGCCGGTCTCCGTGCCGGCCAGCTCCCAGCGCAGCAGCCCGTCGCCCCAGGTGTATTCGAGCAGGGTGGGCGGCTCGGCGCGCCGTACGGTGGCGGGGGCCGGCCAGCGCCGGTCGCCGTCGACCGTGCTGAGCGTGACCGCGCCGGGCGTGCCCAGGTCGCGGTCGGTCAGGAAGGGGGCCCACTCGGCGAGCCGGTCCGGCTCGGTGAGCGCGGCCCACACCTTCTCCGGCGGGTGCGCCAGGTCGCGCACGAGGACAAGGTCCCACCGGTCGCCGGCCGGTGCCCAGCCGACGTCGGCGAGCGGGCCGGGCCGGAAGCTGTCGCGGTCCATGGTCACTCCTTGTCGAGATGGCGTTCCAGGGCGTCGAGGTGGTCGGTCCACATCCGCCGGTACGGCCCGAGCCAGTCGTCCACGGCGCGCAGCGGGCCCGGATCGATCCGGTAGATCCGCTGCTGGGCGGCGGTGCGGCAGCTGACCAGGCCGGCCTCCCGCAGCACCTTGAGGTGCTTGGAGACGGCAGGTTGGCTCATGCCGAGCTCCTCCACGAGGTCGCCGACGCTGCTCTCCGACCGGCGCAGCCGGTCGAGGATGCGGCGCCGGGTGGGCTCGGCCAGCACGGCGAAGGCATCCCCGGACACACCTCGAATATGCCCCGTCGGTCATATGCCTGTCAAGGAATACGAGGCACGGGAGCGGCGGGCCGGCTCGCTTCCTATGCTCGGGGCATGGAACTGCGGATCTTCACCGAACCCCAGCAGGGCGCCGGCTACGACCAGCTGCTCGCCGTGGCGCGCCGCGCGGAGGAGACGGGCTTCGGCGCCTTCTTCCGCTCCGACCACTACCTGAAGATGGGCTCGGTGAGCGGCGACCCCGGACCGACCGACGCCTGGACCACCCTGGCCGGCCTGGCGCGGGACACCAGGACGATCCGCCTCGGCACCCTGATGACCGCGGCCACCTTCCGGCTCCCCGGCCCGCTCGCCATCACCGTCGCCCAGGTCGACCAGATGAGCGGCGGCCGGGTCGAGCTGGGCATCGGCACCGGCTGGTACGCCGAGGAGCACACCGCCTACGGCATCCCGTTCCCGCCGCTGGGGGAGCGGTTCGACCGGCTGGAGGAGCAGCTCGCGGTCATCACCGGCCTCTGGGAGACGCCGGCCGGATCGACCTTCGACTTCCCCGGCAAGTACTACCCGGTCAGCGACTCCCCGGCGCTGCCCAAGCCGGTCCAGCAGCCGCGCCCGCCGATCCTGCTCGGCGGCATGGGCCCGAAGCGGACGCCCCGCCTCGCGGCCCGCTACGCCGACGAGTTCAACCTGCCGTTCGCCTCGGTCGAGGACTCGGCGGCGCAGTTCCAGCGGGTGAAGGACGCCTGCGCCGAGATCGACCGGGACGCGTCCACCATGACCTGGTCCAACGCGCTGGTGCTGTGCTGCGGCCGGGATGAGGCCGAGGTGGCCCGGCGCGCCGCGGCGATCGGCCGGGAGCCCGCGGAGCTGCGCGCGAACGGCGCCGCCGGCACCCCCGCCGAGGTCGTCGACAAGCTCGGCCGGTACGCGGAGATCGGCAGCGAGCGGGTCTACCTCCAGGTGCTCGACCTGGCCGACCTGGACCACCTGGAGCTGGTCGCCGCCGAGGTGCTGCGGCAGCTCTGAGCGCGAGGGCTCAGCGGGCCGGCCCGGCGGTCCGGGGCGGCGGCCCCGGATGGGGGATCGGGTCGGGCTCGGGCTCCGGGGTCGGCGGCGGCGCCGGGGCCGTGGCGTAGGCCGCGGTCGGCTCGGGACCCACGCCGGTCGGGTCGATCTCCTCCTCCGACGGATGCACGTCGCCCCGGAGGGTCGGGTCGCGGTAGCTGCTCATGTCCACAGGGTGCCCTACCCGGTGGCGGGGCAACCACGACTTGCGCGATTGGCGGATGATGCACCCGGACACCGGCGACGGGAACGGGGGGAACGACATGGAGCTGCACCGTAACCGGGGGGTCCTGCCGCTGGCCCTCGTCTGCGTGGCCGGCGGGGTGATGGTGCTCGCCGTGGCCGGTGACGGGCCGGTGCTCCGGATGCTGGTCGCCCTGGGGATCGTGGCGATCGGCGTCAAGGTGCTGGTCGGCGCGCTGCGGCCCTTCCGCTGCGTCCTCGGCCCCGAAGGGCTCGAGGTGCGCCGGCCGGGCCTGCGCGGGGCGTACCGCTGGGAGCAGTTCGCGGCGCTCGCCCTGGACGACGCGGGCCGGCTGGTCGGCGTGCCGGGGGCCGGGCTGCCGCCGGGCCTGCCGGTCACCGCGCGGCATCCGCGCGACGGCCGTCCCGCCGTGGAACTGCTCGACCTCACCCAGGTGCGGGAGAGCCCCGACGAGGTGACGGCGGCACTGACCCGCTACGCGGGCGACCGGTTCACCGACGCGCGCACCCCACCGGCCGGGGCGGACGAGGACGCCAGCACCGATCGGGAGGCCACCGCGTGACGACCGGCACCAACTGGGCGGGCAACGTCCGCTACTCCGCCCGGGCCCGGCACGAGCCGACGACGCTGGACGAGCTGCGCCGGCTGGTCGCCGGCGCGGACCGGGTCCGGGCGGTGGGCACCGGACACTCGTTCAACCGGCTCGGCGACACCAGCGGCGTGCAGGTGTCGGTGGCCGGGCTGCCGCCGACCATCGCGCTGGACCGCGACCGCGGCACCGTCACGGTCGCCGCCGGGCTGCGCTACGGCGACCTCGCCACCGCCCTGCACGCCGAGGGGTACGCGCTGGCGAACCTCGCCTCGCTGCCGCACATCTCGGTGGCCGGCGCGGTCGCCACCGCCACCCACGGCTCCGGCCCGGCCCGCGGCAACCTGGCCACCGCCGTGGCCGCCCTGGAGCTGGTCACCGCCGACGGCGACCTGCTCACCGTCGACCGGGCCGACCCCCGGTTCGCGGGGCTGGTGGTCCACCTCGGCGCGCTGGGCGTGGTCACCCGGCTCACCCTCGACGTGGTGCCCACCTTCGAGGTGCGGCAGTACGTCCGGCTCGGCCTGCCCCGCGCGGCGCTGGACACCGCACTCGACGCGGCCTACAGCGTGAGCGTCTTCACCGGCTGGCGGTCGCCCCGCTTCGACCAGGTGTGGCTCAAGCAGCGGGCCGACCAGCCGCCGCCTGCGGCGGACTGGCTGGACACCCGGGCCGCCGACACGCCCCACCACCCGGTGCCCGGGATGCCGGCGCAGAACTGCACGGCCCAGCTCGGCGCGCCCGGGCCGTGGCACGAGCGGCTGCCGCACTTCCGGCTCGGCTTCACCCCGAGCAGCGGCGACGAGCTCCAGTCCGAGTGGCACCTGGCCCGGTCCGACGCCGCCGCGGCGCTGGCGGCGCTCGACCCGGCGGCCGAGCGGATCGCCGCCGTGCTGCAGGTCTGCGAGCTGCGTACGGTGGCCGCCGACGGGCTGTGGCTGAGCCCGAACTACGAGCGCGACACCCTGGCCGTCCACTTCACCTGGGTCGGCGACCCGGTGGCGGTGGCGCCGGTGCTGGCCGAGGTGGAGGAGCGGCTCGCCCCCTTCGCCCCGCGCCCGCACTGGGGCAAGCTCTTCGCCCGCGACCCGGCCGCCGGCTACCCCCGGTACGACGACTTCCGTGCCCTGCTGCGCGAGCTCGACCCGACGGGCAAGTTCCGCACCGCGTTGCTGGACCGTTACTTCCCGCGATACTGATCTACCGGCCGGTCGCCCGTAGCCTATGGGCCGACCATCCATGGTGGACGTCCTGGGGAGAGCGATGGTGCAGGAAACTACCGGCCCGGGCGGGCTGATCCGCGTCGACAACCGGGCCCTGTCCCGGATCAGCGTGGTCGCCCAGTGCCTGGACAATCAGTGGGTCACCCAGGACCTGCTGGACCACATGCTGAGCCGCCGGCTCTCGTACGCCGAGGTGGAGCGCCGACGCCGGCAGGACGCCCGGGCCGAGTACCTCCGGTCGATCCTCAACGCGGAGCAGGTCGTCGTCAACCGGGCGTACTTCTTCAACAACCCGGTCGTCTACCAGGACTTCGCGGCGCGCGGCCCGCAGCGCGACGCCGTCCGGGCGCTGCTGGACGAGAGCGTGCTGGTGCCCTTCCTGCTCCGCGAGAGCTCGCCCGCGGACGAGCCGCGGTTCACCGTCGACCGGGTCGGCTGGGACGCCTGGCGGAGCCTGCTGGGCGACCTCGACACCATCCGGTGCCTCCGGCTCAGCTGGGACGACGCCGAGAACGAGGAGTGCACCCAGCGGCTGATGTTCGAGGAGTTCCACCGCTTCCTGCTGCAGGTGCGCGGCTTCAACCTCGACGCACTGCGCCGCGACCTCGGCCTCGACGAGGAGAGCATCCCGGCGCTGCGGGAGCGGCTGCGGGAGGTGACCCTGTGGGCCGCCGACACCGACCGGGCCGACCGGGAGGGCTTCTACCGGCAGTTCCTCGTCGAGCCGGGCAGCGACCCGGCGCAGGGCCGGTTCCGGTCGGCGCCGCTGGTGGCGGAGCTCAAGCAGCTCGTCGACCTCCGGTACAACACCACCGTGCCGGACGCGGTGGAGCGCTTCGCGCTCATCCCCACCGACTCGCTGCGGCGCACCGCACTGCAGGAACGGCCACCGGCGCGGGCCGCCCGCGCCACCGAGGAGGGTGGCCCGCGGGCCGACCTGAAGCAGCTGGTCGAGCTGCTCCGGACGCTGCGACCGCAGGCGTTCGACCTGGCCCTGTCGCCGCTGCGGATCGACCTGACCGGGCTGGAGTTGGCGCACGTGCGGCAGGCGCGGGACACCGACGAGTGGCGGGGCTACCTGACCGCGCTGGAGTCGCTGCTCGACGACCCGACCGACTTCGTGGCCCGCGGCCAGGTGGTGTACGACCGCTACCTCGGCCTCGCCGCCCGGCTCGCCGAGATCGTCGGTGAGCGGCGGCGCAGCCGGATGCGGGTCTGGCAGCCGGTCGTCCGGGTCACCGTCGAGGTCCTCGGCGCCTCCGCCTCGCTCATTTACGACGGCGATCCCCGGCTGGAGGTGATCGGTGACGTGGCCACCGAGGTCGCCTCCCGGGGCACCGACGCGGTGCTCCGCTTCGCCGTCGTCGGGCGCGACCAGCGCCGGGCCGAGAACGAGCTGGCCACCGGCATCGACGTGATGCGGGTCCGGCTGGAGCGGGCCCGGGAGGACTGGCGGGAACTCGTCGCCCGGCTGCGGGAGGGCGGCTTCCCGATGGTCGACGGTGACGTCGAGCGGGACTCCGAGCCGAACATCGACCGACCCCGGGAGGGCGCATGAGTGAGGCTCCCGACGACCCGCGCTACCGGGAGCTGCGCGAGCGGTTGCCGGAGCTGTTCGTGAATCCGCCGGGCGCCGCCGTGGAGATCCTCGTCGACCCCGCCGAGGTGGCCGCCGCGGAACGGGCCAGGGCCGCCGCGCTGCGCGCTCGCGGGCTGCCGGAGGAGTGGGGCCGGACCGGCGTGGCGTACCAGGACGAGTGGCTCACCCTGCTTCGGGACCCGGTCCGCTTTCCCGGCGGCGAGCTCGGCACGTACATCCGCTCGGTCTCGGTGGGCGGCGCGTACGGGGTGGTGCTCCTGCCGGTGCTCGACGGCGCGGTGGTGCTGATCGAGCACTTCCGGCACGCCACCCGGCGCTGGCACCTGGAGGCGCCGCGCGGGTTCGGCGAGCCGGGGGTCCCGGCCGAGGAGCAGGCGGCCCGGGAGCTGCGCGAGGAGATCGGCGCGGAGGTCGTTCGCCTGGTCGACCTGGGCGTGCTGCACCCGGACACCGGCACCTCCACCGACGAGGTCCGGCTCTTCCTGGCGGAGGTGGCGGCGGTCGGTGAGCCCGACGCGCGGGAGGGCATCCGGGCCGTGCGGCGCTGCCCGCCGGCCGAGGTCGGCCGGCTCATCCGGGACGGGGTGGTGAACGACTCGTTCACCATCGCGGCGTGGACCCGGGCGCACCTGCGCGGGCTGCTGGGCGAGGGCTAGGACCGTCCGGCGGCCATCTGCTCGCGCATGCTGCCGCGTTGCACGGCGCGGCTGATGTCGCTCGGCGAGACGATCCCGACCAGGCGCTGGTCGGTCACCACGAGGGCCCGGCCGTCGGCGCACTGGCTGAGCCGGGGGAGCAGGTCGGTGAGCTGCTCGTCCGGGTTGGCGAGCACCAGTTCGTTCTCCCGGCAGGAGACCTCGGCCAGGGTGGTCGAGGCCCGCCGGTCGGCCGGGATGCCGCGCACCCGGTCGAGGGTGACCAGCCCGACCGGCCGCCCCTGGTCGGTCAGCGGCAGCGCCGAGTGCCGGTACGCGAAGAGGTAGTGGTCGACGAAGTCGGCCACGGTCATCTCCCCGGAGGCGGTCTGCGGCTGCGGGGTCATCACGTCGGCGACCCGGATGCCGCGCAGCGCGCTGCCCATCCGGGCCTGGCGCTCCTCCATGCCGGCGGCGCCGATCAGGAACCAGCCGATCAGTGCCAGCCAGAGCCCGCCCACGCCGCTGCCGACCAGGAACTGCCAGAGCCCCAGCCCGATCAGCAGCGCGCCGAGGACCCAGCCGGCGCGGGCCGCCACCACGGACGCCTTCGTCCGGTCTCCGGTGGCCTTCCACACCGCCGCCCGCAGCAGCCGGCCGCCGTCCAGCGGGGCGGCCGGCAGGACGTTGAAGATGGCCAGCAGCACGTTGATGCCGGCCAGCCAGGACAGCGAGCCGAGCAGCAGGCCGTGCGCGCCGGTCAGGGCCAGCAGCACCGCGATCGCGCCGAAGAAGAGCCCGATGATCAGGCTGACCAGCGGCCCCACCCCGGCGATGCGCAGCTCGGCGCCCGGGTCGCGGGCCTCGCCCTTCAGCTCGGAGACGCCGCCGAAGAGCCAGAGGGTGATCCCCTCGACCTCGATGCCGTTGCGCTTGGCGACCACCGCGTGGGCCACCTCGTGGGCGAGCAGGCCGAGGAAGAAGACCACGGCGGCGGCCAGCCCGGCGGCCACGTACGCCACGGCCGAGTGGCCCGGGTACGCGCGGGGGAACTGGCTGGCGGACAGCGCCCACGCGATCAGCACGAAGATGACCAGGACGCTCCAGTTGACCCCGACGGGTACCCCCGCGATCCGGCCAAGCCGGAAGCTCGCCCTCATGGCCCCGTCATACCCCGCACAGCCGAAGCCACACCAGGGCGGCCGGCGCCGGCGTCACCGGTTACGAAGCGCGGCGGGGGGCCGTGCTGACCACGGTCGGCGAGTACTCGTTGGCCGCCTCCACGGCCCACTCCAGCGCGAAGTCCGCCTCCTCCTCCCAGCCCGGCTCGCCGCCGACGAAGTGGGACCGGCCGGGGAACTCCCGGTAGCTGGTGACCGCCGTCGAGCCCCGGTAGAGGTTGGCCCCTGAGGACGCCAGCGAGGGCGGCACCACGTGGTCCTCGCCGCCGGCCGTCACCAGCAACGGCGCCCGGTCGGAGCGCTTGGTGTCCGTCGCGAGCGCGGAGGTGGGATCCAGGTTGGCGAACGCCCCCTCGAAGAAGACGTGGCCGGCGGCGGGCACCGCGTACCGCTCCCAGGCGGCGTCCGACTCCTCGCGGCTGATCGTGTTGCCGAAGGTGTACCGGAAGTCCTCGCGGGTGAACGGCACCGCGCGGTGCCGGTTCGCCGGGTTCCGCAGGATGGGAAATCCGGAGCGCAGGGTGGTGAGCGGCAACTTCAGCACGCCCTTCACGGGCGCGGGGTGCAGGCCGACGACGGCGGCGCCGAAGCCCCGGTCCATGAGCAGTTGGGCGATGAGGCCGCCGAACGAGTGCCCCATGATGATCGGCGGCCGGGGCAGGCCGCGGATGAGGGTCGCGTAGTGGTCGACGATGCCGGCGATCCGCAGCGCGGCGATCGGCGTCGGGTCCTCGCGTAGCCGCTCGACGTCGGCCTCCATGCCGGGCCAGGCCGGGGTGAGCACCCGGAAGCCGCGCGCGGCGTACCGGTCGACCCAGCGCTCCCAGCTGCGTGAGGTCATCCAGAGGCCGTGGATCAGCACGATCGTGTCGACCCGTCCCGTCGGTGCGCTCATGCCGTGACCTCCCCGTGCCGCTACGTGTGAACGCGGCTGGTTACCCGGCCCGGCCGCCCTCACTCCCGGGCGGGACGTAGGTGGCGACGCCCCGGATCAGCAGGTCGACGCCGAACAGGAAGCGCTCGTCGCCGCCGCCCTCCATGAGGTCGTCCAGGTGCCCCGTGACGTTCGGGTACGTCCGGGCCGGCAGGTTCCCGTAGTACGTGCGCAACTGCTGGTCCAACCCGGCCCACCAGGTCTCCCGGTCCTGCCCCGAGGCGCGCACCTTCTCCGCGTACAGGGCGCCCTCGTAGGCGTCGCCGGCGATGTAGAGGAAGAGCCGGTCGAGGAACCAGGCCGCCGGCCGGGGCGGCACCCCGCCGGCGAGCAGGATGGCGAGCATGCCCTCGGTGACCCGCAGCGCGTTCGGGCCGGTCGGGATGGTGGCGAGCGAGGCGAGCGCCAGGTTGGTGTGGGTGGCGTAGACCCGGTACGCCTGGAGGGCCACCTCCCGGATCTGCTCGGTCCACCGCGCCGGCTCCGGGTCCGGCACGACGATCTCGGCGCTGGCGCGGTCGACCAGCAGTTCGAGCAGTTCCTCCTTGCCCGAGACGTGGGCGTAGAGGGAGGCCGGGCCGGTGCCCAGCTCCTGGGCCACCCGCCGCATGCTCAACGCGCCGAGCCCTTCGCGGTTGATCAGGGCGAGGGCGGCGTCGACCACGGCCTCCTGGCTCAGCGGTCTGCGGGCCGCCCGGCTGCGCGGCCGGGTGCGCCACGGGGGCGCCGGGATGTCGCTCACCCGAACATCGTACTTGCCGCGAACCGCGTTCGACGGGTAGAACGGTGTTCGTCAACGAACAGTGTTCGATCCCGATCGGGGGACCCATGACCACCGCACTCACCGCGTCGCACCCCGCGGCGCCACCCGCCGCGGGTCACCGCTGGCGCTGGATCGCCCTCGCGGTGATCCTCGCCGCCGAGGTGATGGACCTGCTCGACGTGCTCGTCACCAACCTCGCCGGCCCGGCGATCCGGGCCGACCTGGGCGGCTCACCCGCCGTCATCCAGTGGCTCGGCGCCGGCTACACCCTCGCCATGGCCGTCGGCCTGGTCACCGGCGGCCGCCTCGGCGATCTGTACGGCCGGCGCCGGATGTTCCTGGTCGGGGTGCTCGGCTTCACCGCCGCCTCGGCGGCGTGCGCCCTCGCCGGCAGCCCCGGCACGCTGATCGCCGCCCGGGTGGCGCAGGGCCTGCTCGGCGCGCTGCTCCTCCCGCAGGGGCTCGGCCTGATCAAGGAGATGTTCCCGCCGGAGCAGCTCGCCGCCGCCTTCGGCGCGTTCGGCCCGGTGATGGGGATCTCCGCGGTCGGCGGGCCGATCCTGGCGGGCTGGCTGGTCGACGCGGACCTCGCCGGCACCGGCTGGCGCGCCATCTTCCTGATCAACGTCCCGCTCGGCCTGCTCGCCGCCCTCGGCGCGGCCCGCTTCCTGCCCGCGTCCCGCCCCGGCCATGCCACCCGGCTCGACCTGCCCGGCGTCGCGCTCCTCTCGGTGGCGGTGTTCCTGCTGGTCCACCCGCTGGTGCAGGGTCGCGAGCTGGGCTGGCCGGCGTGGAGCTTCGCGATGCTCGCCGGCGCGGTCGGCGTGTTCGCGGTCTTCGCCCGTTACGAGCAGCGCCGGCAGCGGGCCGGCCGGGACCCGCTGGTGGTGCCCGCCCTGTTCCGCCGCCGCGCCTTCACCGGCGGGCTGGTCGCGGGGCTTGCCTTCTTCACCGCGCTGGCCGGCTTCTCGCTGGTCTTCAGCCTCTACCTCCAGCTCGGGCTCGGCTGGTCGCCGCTGCGCGCCGGGCTGGCCGCGGTGCCCCAGGCGCTCGGCATGGTGGTCGCCTTCGTGCTCGCCGGGGCCGGCCTGGCCCAGCGGCTCGGCCGGCGGCTCATCCACCTCGGGCTCGGGGTGGTGCTGGCCGGCGTCGCCGGGATGCTGCTCACCCTCGACCTGGCCGGCGCCGAAATCACCCCGTGGCGGATGGCGCCCGCGCTGCTGGCGGTCGGCTTCGGCATGGGCCTCGTGATGGCGCCGTTCTTCGACATCGTGCTCTCCGGGGTCGAGGAGGCGGAGACCGGCTCCGCCTCCGGCACGCTGACCGCCGTGCAGCAGCTCGGCGGCGCGCTCGGTGTGGCGCTGCTCGGCACGGTCTTCTTCGACGGGCTGACCGAGTCGGTGTCGCACGCCGTGCGGGTCACCCTCCTCGCCGAGCTGGGGCTGCTGCTGGTCACCGTGGCCGGCGCCTTCCTGCTGCCCCGCCGGGCCCGGGAGGGGGCCGGCGGCGGGCACTGAGCGCCGGCCCCTGACAAATGTCACGGTCGGAAGATGACGCCCGCTCCGGGGACCGGACCACCGGTCCCCGGAGCATCGTTGTCATGACCGACACCCCACCGGCCGTCGAGCTGGCCGGACTCACCAAGACCTTCGGCGCGGTGACCGCCGTCGACGGACTCGACCTGCGGATCGCCCCGGGCGAGGTGGTGGCCTTCCTCGGCCCAAACGGCGCCGGCAAGACCACCACGGTGGACATGCTGCTCGGGCTGGCCCGCCCGGACGCCGGGACCGTCCGGCTCTTCGGCGGCACGCCCGCCGACGCCGTCCGGCTCGGCCGGGTCGCCGCCGTGATGCAGACCGGCGGCCTGCTCAAGGACCTCACCGTCGCCGAGACGGTACGGATGACCGCGCACTTCTACGGCCACACCCGGTCGGTGACCGAGGTGCTGGAGCGGGCCGGCATCGCCGACATCGCCGACCGCCCGGTGGGCAGGTGCTCCGGCGGCCAGCAGCAGCGGCTGCGCTTCGCCCTGGCGCTGCTGCCCGATCCCGACCTGATGGTGCTCGACGAGCCGACCACGGGGATGGACGTCGAGGGGCGGCGGGACTTCTGGCAGGCCATCCGGGCCGACGCCCGCTCCGGCCGGACCGTCCTGTTCGCCACCCACTACCTGGACGAGGCCGACGCGTACGCGGACCGGATCGTGCTGGTCCGCCAGGGCCGGGTGGTCGCCGACGGCACCACCGGCGAGATCAAGAACCTGGCCGCCGGCCGGGTGGTCCGGGCCACCCTGCCCGGCGCCGACCAGGCCGCGCTGGCGGCGCTGCCCGGCGTGCAGTCGGTCGAGGTGCGCGGCGACGCCGTGCTGGTCCACACCGATGACTCCGACGTTGTCGCCCGCCACCTGCTGACCCGGACCCCTGCCCGGGACCTGGAGATCACCTCGCGCAACCTCGAGGACGCCTTCCTCGCCCTGACCACCGCCGCCTGACCGCCGACCGCGCCGAAACCCGGAGCCTGCGATGACCGTCACCGCCTCACCCGCCACCACCCCGTCCGACCGGGCCGCGAACCGCCGGCCCCCCGCCCTGGGCGGTTTCTCGGCCGCCGTGCTCGGCATCGAGATCCGCCGGGTGCTGCGCAACCGCCGCACGCTGATCTTCATCCTGGTCATGCCGGCGGTGTTCTTCCTGCTGTTCGGCCTGCCGCAGCGCGGGCAGAACCTGGACAACGGCCTGCCGGTCACCGGCTGGATCATGATCAGCCTGGCCGTCTACGCGGCCATGGTCGCCACCACCAGCGCCGGCGCGGCGGTCGCCACCGAGCGGGCGCTGGGCTGGAGCCGGCAGCTGCGGCTCACCCCGCTGCGCCCGGCCGCGTACGTGGCCACCAAGGTCGCCACCGCGATGGTGCTCGGCCTGCTCGGCGTGCTGGTCGAGTTCGCCGTCGGCGCCGCCTCCGGGGTCCGGATTCCGGCGCACGTCTGGGTGGAGTCCGGCCTGACCGCCTGGATCGGTTCGCTGGTCTTCGCCGCACTCGGCCTCTTCGTCGGCTACCTCGCGCCGGCCGAGAACGTCATGCAGTTCATGGGCCCGGTGCTGGCCGTCCTGGCCATGCTCGGCGGCCTGTTCGTGCCGCTCGACGTGCTGCCCCACGCGATGCAGCAGATCGCCACGTTCACCCCGGTGTACGGCGTCGGCCAGCTCGCCCGGGCGCCGCTGACCGGAGCCGGGCTGGACTGGGTGGCGGTCGGCAACGTGGCCGCCTGGACCGCCTTCTTCGGCCTGGGCGCGGCCCGGCTGTTCCGCCGCGACACCACCCGCGTCTGACCCCGGGCGGCAGGGCTAGCGTGAGCACCGTGGACCTGCCGGCCGACCCGACCCGGCCGGTGAACCGTCGCCACTGGCGGTTCACCGGCTGGTTGCTGGCGGCGGTCTGGCTCTTCTTCCTCAACGTTCCCTTCGCGACCGCGCTGCGGCAGCCGGAGCTGTGGCGGCGGGTGCTAGGGATCGTCGCCGTGGTCGCCTTCGGCGTGGCGTACGTGCTGGTGTTCGAATGGGCCCGGCACCGCCGGCAGCGGCACCTGCCGGTCCCGCGGGCGCGGGCCCGGATCCTGGTGGGGCTGCTGGTGGTGCTCGGCCTGGCCGGCATCCCGGGAACCGAGGGCGACTGGATGACCACCCTCGTCTTCGTCGCCGCCGCGGCGGTCTTCCTGCTGCCCGGGATCGAGTCGCTGGCGGTGGTGGCGCTGGCCGCGGCCACCCCGCCGGTGGCGTCGCACCTGGTGCCCGGCTGGGAGTCGGAGAGCACTGTCGTCTTCGCGGTGCTGCTCGCCTCGTTCGCCCTGTTCGGGGTGACCCGGCTGGCCCAGCGCAACGCCGAACTCCAGGCCGCCCAGCAGGAGATCGGCCGGCTCGCAGTGGCCGAGGAGCGGGCCCGGACCGCGCGGGACCTGCACGACATCCTCGGGCACTCGCTGACCGTGGTGGCGGTCAAGGCGGAGCTGGCCGGGCGGCTGCTGGAACTGGATCCCGCCCGGGCGGCGACCGAGGTCGCCGACATCGAGCGCCTCGCCCGGCAGGCGCTCGCCGATGTGCGGGGCACCGTCGGGGCGTACCGCGGGGTGAACCTGGCGACGGAGCTGGCCGGCGCCCGCTCGGCGTTGGCCGCCGCGGGCATCGCCGCCGACCTGCCGGAGACGGCTCCGTCGCTGCCGGCGGAGCGGGACGAGCTGTTCGGCTGGACGGTCCGCGAGGGGGTGACCAACGTGGTCCGGCACAGCGGCGCGCGGCGGTGCGAGATCCGGGTCGAGCCCGCGGCCGTGGAGATCCGCGACGACGGCCGGGGGCCGGCCGGCGGGCCGGAGGCGGCCGGTCACGGCCTGGTCGGGCTCCGTGAGCGGGCCCGGCGGCTGGACGCCACGCTCACGGTCGGCCGGCCAGGCGGCGGGCGCGGCTTCCTGCTGCGGGTGAGCCTGCCCGACGCCGAACGGGGGACCACCGGATGACCGCGCCGATCAGGCTGCTGCTCGCCGACGACCAGGCGCTGGTCCGCGGCGCGCTCGCCGCGCTGCTGTCGCTGGAACCCGACCTGACCGTGGTGGCCGAGGTGGGGCGGGGCGACGAGGTGGTGCCGGCGGCGCTGCGCGCCCGGCCCGACGTGGCCCTGCTCGACGTGGAGATGCCCGGCCTGGACGGGGTCGCGGCGGCCGCGGCGCTGCGGGCCGCGGTGCCCGGCTGCCGGGTGCTCGTGGTGACCACCTTCGGCCGGCCCGGCTACCTCCGCCGGGCCATGGAGGCGGGAGCGAACGGCTTCGTGGTCAAGGACACCCCGGCCCGGCAGCTCGCCGACGCGGTCCGCCGGGTGCACGCCGGGCTGCGGGTGGTCGACCCGACGCTCGCCGCGGAGACCCTGGCCACCGGGCCGAGCCCGCTCACCGAACGGGAGACCGAGGTGCTGCGCACCGCCCGTGGCGGCGGCACGGTGGCCGAGCTGGCGGCGACGCTGCACCTGTCCGAGGGGACGGTGCGCAACCACCTGTCCGCGGCGATCGGCAAGACCGGCGCCCGGAACCGGGCCGACGCGGTCCGGGTGGCCGAGGAGAACGGCTGGCTGCTCGGCGACTGAGGCCGGTCAGACCGGTGCCGGAGTGGAGCAGGTCGCGAACGCGGGCAGCGGCCTGAACGTCACCGGGCCGGCGCAGACCAGGCGCTCGATCCGGCCGGAGCCGAACCGGTCCCGACGGGCGTCCACCGTGACCTCGACCCGCCCGTCCGCCCGAACCAGATGATCGGTGGTGATGGGGTCGCCCTCGACCGACGGCGCGGTCACCCGCAGCCGGGCGGCCCGCCGCTCCCGCACGGCGTCGCCGAAGCAGCCGGTGGCCGCGGCCGGCAGCTCGCCGCCCTGAGGCAGGGTCCAGGATCCGCATTCGGTCGGCCCCGCGGTGCGGAGGACCAGCGGCGTCGGCGATGCGGCGGGTGGCGCGGCCGGCGCCGGCGCGTCGCGGGTGGCCGGCTCCCGGGTGGCGCAGCCGGCGAGGGCCAGGAACAGGGCGAGCACGGCCGCCGGTCGTCTCCACATGCCGGATGCGACGCGTCCGGCCGACGGTTGGTTCCCGGCTCAGGCGGTAGCCGGTGGGGTGGGAAGCTGGTCCACCACGACGACCGCGCTGCCCGGACGCAGCTCGGCGAGGAGCTGCCGCTGGCCGCTGCGGGTGAGCCGGATGCAGCCGTTGGTGACGTTCCTGCCGAGCGTGGCGTCGGTGTACCAGCTGTGCAGTCCGATGTGGGCGCCGCGCAGCCCGGTCGGCACCGCGTCCGGGTCGTCGGGGATCGCGCCGAGGGCGAAGATGTCCACCCCGCCGTAGACGTCCTGCGGGGGCGGGGTGCGGCCCAGGATGAAGGTGCGCCCGAGCGGGGTCGACTGGCCGGGCATGCCGAGGCTGACCTCCCAGGAGCGCATGGCCCGGCCGTCCCGGTACCAGGTGAGCCGGTGCGGGCGGCGTTCCACCACGATCTGGTCGGGCAACGCGACCGTGCGCCAGCCGCCGGCCGGCAGCCAGGCGATCCGGCGGTTCGCCGAGGGCAGCAGGACCGCCGTCCAGCCGACCCGCCGCTCGACGATCGGCACGGTCAGCTCGACGCCGCTGACGGTGGGCGCCAGGAAGGCCAGCGGCCGGCCGCCCGGGGCGTCGTAGGCGGCCACGTTCCGGGTCGGCGTGATGCCCTCGGCCAGCGGCCGGGTGTCGGCCGGGCCGGGGTCGGCGGGGAACCCGCCCGGCGCCGGGTCGTAGGTGACCACCGGCAGGTCGTCCGGGGCGGGCGCGGCGGCCGGCACCGACTCCGCGGGGGACGGCGACGGATCCGGCTCCTCCGGGGCGGGCGGCAGTGCCGCCGTGGGCGCCGCGACCACCGGCGTGGGGGCCGACCCGCCGGTCAGAGTCCGCCCGACCAGCGCGGCCCCCAGCAGCACCGGTACGCCGAACGCGGCGAGCAGCCACCCCAGGGTCCACCGCGAGAACAATCGGTCAAACAGCACGAACAAGACTGTAACCGGACAGGAGGTCCCCCGCGCGCGAACCGCGGTGCGGGGGACCACCGGTGCGGCGGGACCGGGCGGATCGGGCCGGCCCCGCCGCCGGTCAGGACAGCTTCGCGCCGATGTGGATGGCGACGGCGTCGTGCGCGTTGACGGTCGCGGCGAACCAGCCGTTCGCGTCCACGGTGATCACCGGCCCGCTGCACGAGCCGTTGGCGAAGTCGCCGTGGATGACGTCGCAGTAGCGGCCGGCCGGCAGGCCGGTGTAGAAGGACCGGCCGGTGATCGCGAAGTCCTCGTCGTTGATGGTCAGGTAGCCCTTGCCGGCCCGGCTGAACGCGATGTGCTGCCAGCCGTTGTCGTACCAGTTGGCGACTCCGGCGCCCTGGGTGGCGTTGGCGAAGCCGACCATGTTGGCGATCACCCGCCAGCGGTGCTCGCACTCCCAGCCGGAGTAGCAGGTGGTGTTCGACGTCCTGTTGCTGGCGTCCGAGGGCGGGCCCTGGTCCCGGTTGCTGAAGGTGTAGCTCGACATCACGGCGGGGGTGCCGTACGGCCAGGCGAGCATGAAGGCGTTCGCGAGGGCGTACTCGCCGCGGTCGCGGTAGGTCAGCACACCGCCGTCGCGCTGGGTGTCGTGGTTGTCGGTGAAGACCACCGCGGAGCCGCCGGGCAGGTAGCCCCAGGACTCGCCGAAGTTCCGCAGGTACGCCAGCCGCTCGCTGTTGAACATCCGGGCCAGGTCCTTGCCGTACCGGAACTCGTGCACGTCGCCGTTGCCGGTGTACTCGGTCGGCTGGATCGGCTCGCCGGCGCCGTAGATGACCTCCTGGACCAGATAGGTCGAGCGGGACAGCTTGCCCCTGATCGCGGCGATGTCCGCGGCCGGCATGTGCTTGCTGGCGTCCAGCCGGAAGCCGTCGACCCCGAGCGAGAGCAGGTCGTTGAGGTACGTGGCGAGCCGGGTACGCACGTAGTCGGACTCGGTCTTCAGGTCGGCGAGGTTGACCAGCTCGCAGTTCTGCACCTCGTACCGGTCGCCGTAGTTGGCGATGTCGTTGGTGCCGTTCCGGCCGCAGTAGTGGAAGTCCTGCGACGAGTAGGTGCCCGGGTAGTCGTAGTGGCCGTAGGTGCTGCCGGCCCAGCCGGTGCCGCCGCCGTCCTGGCCGGACATGTGGTTGACCACGGCGTCGACGATCACCTTCACGCCGGCGTTGTGGCAGGTGTTCACCATCGCCTGGAACTGCGCGCGGGTGCCCTTGCGGGACTCGACCCGGTAGCTGACCGGCTGGTAGGCCACCCACCACTGGTTGCCCCGGACGTGCTCCTGCGGCGGGGACACCTGGACGTAGCCGTAGCCCTTCGGGCCGAGGGTGCTGGTGCACTCGCTGGCCACCGAGGCCCAGTTCCACTCGAAGAGCTGGACGATGACCTTCTTGCTGCCGGGGGTGGCGGCGGCGGCCGGGGGAGCCGCCACGGTGGTGGGGACGAGCAGGCTGGCGGCCAGGCCCAGGGCGAGGGCCGCCGAGAGACATCGGCGTCGATGCATCGGGACTCCTGTGGGGGTGTGTGGTGCGGGGGACACCTCAGTGCCGGCTTCTTGCAGTCCGGCCTGAAATTTTCGGCAAGGTTACAAGCGTGTTGCAAGAAGTGTCAACGGATGGACATGCGTCGTTGCGTCAGGCGCTACACGCAGCCCGGGGCGCGGCGGTTCGACGGACCGGTCGAGAAATTCGCCACCGGAGGTGATCCGCCCGTGCCGTCCGTCCGTACAGGAGGAGGGAACAGGGTCGGCCGGTGGGGGTGCCGCCGCGAGACGATCGAGGAGCAGATGGCCCGGGCAGAGCAGAACGAGAAGGCGACGACCGTCCGGACCACCAGCAGCAGCCGTGGTGCCCGCACGATGTCGAAGTCCGCGATGGTGGCGCTCAGCGTGTCCGCGCTCGCCGTCGCGTGGGCCGGCCTCGAACTGGCCGGCGCCGGCACCGTCATGTACTCGTACGGATTCTTCTTCACCGAGTTCTTCGCCGGGGTGGTCGCCCTGGTCTCGCTCAGCCTCACCGTGATGCTGGGGCTGCTCGCCACCGACCGGCTGGTGCTGCTCATCCGGCACCGGGTGCTGCTCCAGTCGGCGCACCGGGCCACCGGCATCCTCGGCGTGGCCGGGCTGGTCTGCCACGTGATCACCAAGATCTCGATCGGCCGGGCCGGGCCGACCGACGGGGTGGTGCCGTTCCTCGCCGGCCGCGGCCTCTACGTCGGGCTGGGCACCGTCGCCGCGCTGATGATGGTCGGCGTGCTCTGGACCGGCATCGTCCGCGTCCGGTTCGCCGGCGTCGGTCCGAAGTGGATGTGGCGCGCGCTGCACTCGATGGCGTACGTGTCCTGGCCGTTCGCGCTGCTCCACGGGCTGAACGCCGGCCGGGCGGCGAAGACCTGGGTGGTGCTGAGCTACCTGGCCTGCGTCCTGCTGGTGGTGGTGGCGCTGCTGGTCCGCCTCTCCGTCCACCTCGGCAAGCGCAGCCGGGAGCAGCACCAGGCCGCCGCGCTGAACAAGGCGATGGCCGGCAAGGGGGAGGAGCGCACCGGCCTGCTCGCAGGGCTGGCCCGGCGCCGGAGCGTCGACAGGGACGAGAGCCGGTCCGGCCGGGGCCGCGAGGGTGGCTGGGCCGAGGTCACCGCGACCTGGACCGCGCCGGCAGGCATCGCCCGGCGTCGCGATCCCGAGCGGTTCGCCGTACCCGTGGTGCCCGAACCGGGGACGTTGCGCGAGCCGGTCCGCGCGGCGGCCGCGCGGCGCCGCGCCGAGGCCCCGGTCTCCCCGGGCCGCCGGCGGGACGCCGAGCCGGCGCCGGCCTCCCGGCGGCGCGACGAGCGCGAGCGGGTGGCCCGCCGCGAGGAGCGCGAGGCGGTGGCCCGTCGTGACGACGAGCGGCGCGGCCGCCGCCACCGGGACGAGGAGGAGCGGAGCGGCGGCCGGCACTCGGCCCCGCCGGACACCGGCGTCCGCTACTCCACCCCGGCGGAGGTCGCCCGCTACTCGGCCCCGCCGCGCCGGACCGACGAGCCGGAGGAGCCGTGGGACAGCCCGCGCCGCTGGGAGGGCGAGCCCGTCTCCGGCGAGCCGATCTCGGCCGGCCCGATCTCGTCGGCCCCGCGCAGCGGCAGCGGCCGGCACAGCGTCGAGGAGGACGTGCCGGAGGAGCCGGACTACTGGCGCCCGCCGGCCCGCTACGCCCCCGACGACGCCTTCGTCGACGACACCCCGACGCTTGTCGACCTCGCCTCCCGGCGGGCCATGCGGGCGTCCGGCGAGAGCCGGTCGAGCCGGCGCAAGCGCGCCAACGCGGACGCGGTGGACGGGGCGTACTGGGCCGGGCTGCGGGGTGAGGCCCGGTGATGCGGACGACCGTGCCCCCGGTGGCCTGCGTCGGCGAGCCCCGGCTCACCGCCGGCTTCGCCGAGTTCGGGAGACTCGACCTGCTGGCCCACGAGGAGGTGCACGGGCCGATCGGGCCGGTGGAGCCGGCCGCCCTGCTCCGGCTCGCCGAGGCCATCGACCTCAAGGGCAAGGGCGGCGCCGGCTTCCCGTTCGCCCGCAAGCTGCGCGCCGTGCTGGAGTCCTGCGAGCGGCAGGACCTCGCCGCCGTGGTGGTGGTCAACGCCAGCGAGGGGGAGCCGGCGAGCTGGAAGGACAAGGTGCTGCTCACCCGGGCCCCCCACCTGATCCTGGACGGCGCCGCGCTGGCCGCGTACGCGCTGGACGCCGAGGAGATCGTGATCGGGGTGGCCGACGACGACGTGGGCCGGCCCTCGCTCACGGAGGCGTTGCAGGAGCGGCGGATGCCGGTGCCCACCACCATCGTCACGGTGCCGCACCGGTTCATCTCCGGCGAGGGCGGCGCTCTGGTCAACGGGATCAACGGGCTGCCGCACATCCCGCCGGGCACCAAGAAGCGGTCCAGTGACTCCGGGGTGAACGGCCTGCCCACCCTGCTCTCCAACGCGGAGACCTACGCCCAGCTCGCGGTCGCCGCCCGGATCGGCCCGTACGAGTACGCCGCCCTCGGCACCGATGACGAGCCGGGCACCGTGCTGCTCACCGTCACCGGGGCGGCCAAGCGGCCGGCCGTGGTGGAGTGCGCGGCCGGCACCCCGCTGCGGGAGATCCTGGAGCTGTGCGAGGTGCCCGACGGGCCGGGCATCCTGATGGGCGGCTACCACGGCAAGTGGATCACGCCCGAGGCGGCGGCCCGGGCCGAGGTGTCCCGCAAAGGACTGGCCGCGGTGGGCGGCACCCTCGGCGCCGGCATCATCGTCCCGCTGGCCCGCGACACCTGCCCGCTCGGCGAGGCCGCCCAGGTGGTCCGCTACCTGGCCGGTGAGTCCGCCGGGCAGTGCGGCCCGTGCAAGATGGGCCTGCCCGACCTGGCCCGCGCCGTCGACCTGGCGGTCTCCGGCAGCGCCCCGATCGAGGTGGTCCGCGCGGCGGCCGGCGACGTGAAGGGACGCGGCGCGTGCAGCCACCCCGACGGCACGGCCCGGTTCGCGCTCTCCGCCATGGAGGTGTTCGCCGAGGACCTGCGGCTGCACGCCACCGGCGAGGGCTGCGGCAAGCGGGTCAAGGGCGTGATGGGGCTGCCCGGCGCGCCCGACGGCAACCCGCAGAAGCTCACCCTCGACTGGTCCCGCTGCGACGGGCACGGGCTCTGTGCCCACGTGGTGCCGGACTTCATCCGGCTCGACGGCAACGGTTACCCCGCCTTCCCCGCCACCCCGGTGCCGACGTGGCTGCGGGAGGGCGCGCTCAAGGCGGTCAAGGTCTGTCCCGAACTCGCGCTCCGGCTGGTCAGGGCCGAGTAGCCGAACCCCTGAGGAGTCGCGGATGCCCCCACGTACCGCCCGCCGCCTGGTCACCGCCGTCGTGCTGGCCGCCACGCTGCCCGGCGCGGCGTCCTGCGCGGTCGGGCCGGAGCGGGCCACCCCGGTCGGCGCGGTGGCCGCCGCGTCGCCCGCCGCCGCCCCCGCCGGGTCCGCGTCGCCGGCCCCGCCGGTGGTCCCGGCCCGGGTGCCGGAGACGCTGTCGTTCACCGCGAAGACCCTCGACGGTACGGCGTTCTCCGCCGCCGCCCTGGCCGGGAAGCCGGTGGTGCTCTGGTTCTGGGCGCCCTGGTGCGCCACCTGCGCCAGTCAGGCCTGGACGGTTGCCGAGATCGCCCCGAAGTACCGGGACACCGTGCCGATCGTCGGCGTCGCCGGGCTGGGCGAGCAGCGGGCCATGAAGGAGTTCGTCACCGAGTTCGACCTGGCCGGCACCCCGCAGCTCGACGACCGGTCGGGCGTGCTGTGGCGCCGGTTCGAGGTGGTCGAGCAGAGCACCTTCGTCGTCGTGGACCGGGACGGCCGGGTGATCCACCAGGGCTTCCTGGACGGGGAGTCGCTGACCCGGCAGGTCGACGCGCTGGCCCGGGGATGACCGGCGGGCTGCTGCTCGCGCTGACCGCGGGCATGCTCGCCGCGGTCAACCCGTGCGGCTTCGCCATGCTTCCCGCGTACCTGTCACTGCTGGTCGCCGGGCCCGCCGACGGTCGCGGCGCGGTCGGCCGCGCGCTCACCGCCACGGCCGGGCTGACCGTCGGGTACGCGCTGGTCTTCGGCGCCTTCGGGCTGGCCGTCGCCCCCCTGGCCGAGTGGCTGCGCCCCCGGCTGCCCTGGCTCACCGTGACCCTCGGCGTGCTGCTGGCGCTGGCCGGCTGCTGGCTGCTCGCCGGCCGGCGGCTGCCCACGCCGCGCCCGTTCGCCCGGGCGCCCCGGCTCACCCGCACCTGGCCGTCCATGGCCCTGTTCGGGGTGGCGTACGCGCTGACCTCGCTCACCTGCTCCATCGCGCCGTTCCTGGCGATCGTGGTGACCAGCCTGCGGGCCGGCTCCACGCTGCGCGGGCTGGCGCTCTTCGGCGCGTACGCGATCGGGATGGCCCTGGTGGTCGGGGTGGCCGCGCTCGGCGTGGCGCTGCTGCGCGGCCGGCTGGTGGCCGGGCTGCGCGGCGCCGGCGCGTGGATGCCCCGCCTCAGCGGCCTGGTGCTGCTGGTCGCCGGCGGCTACGTCGCCTGGTACGGCTGGTACGAGGTGCGCCTCGCCCAGGGCCGCCACGAGGCCCTCGGCGACCCGGTCGTGCGAGCCGCCGCCCAGGTGCAGCAGACCCTGGTCCACGCGCTCGACACGGCCGGCCCGGCCCTCCTCGCGGCCGCCCTGGGGCTGTTGTCGGCGGCCGGCCTGCTCCGGAGACGACGGCGGGAGCCGGACGAGCCGACTCCCGCCGCGCGTCAGCCGGTCAGCGGACCGGGGTGAGGCGGTCGGTGCCGAGCTTGTCGCGGAGGACCTCGGGCACCACGACCGAGCCGTCGGGCTGCTGGAACTGCTCCAGGATCGCCGGGAAGAGGCGGCTGGTGGCCAGCGCCGACCCGTTGAGGGTGTGCACGAACCGGGTCTGCTTGCCGCCCGGCTCCCGGTAGCGGATGGCGGCCCGGCGGGCCTGGTAGTCGCCGCCCCAGGAGACCGACGACACCTCCTTGTACTTGCCGGTGCTCGGCATCCAGACCTCGACGTCGAGGGTCTTCTTCATGGCGGCGCTGGAGTCGCCCGCCGCGAGCAGGCTGGTCTGGAAGTGCAGACCCAGCTTCTCGACCAGACCCTCGACGTGGCCGACCATCGCCTCCAGCGCCGCGCCCGCCTGCTCCGGCAGGGTGAACTGGAAGATCTCCACCTTGTTGAACTGGTGGCCGCGCACGGTGCCCCGCTCGTCGGAGTGCGAGCCGGCCGCCTCGCGCCGGTAGCACGGGGTGTAGGCGAACGCCTTCAGCGGCAGCTTCGCGGTCTCCAGGATCTCGTCCTGGAACGCGCCGAGGATCGCCGTCTCGGCGGTGGGCAGCAGGAACTGGCCGCGCGGGGCGGACTGCTTGTCGAGGTGGTAGACGTCGTCGTAGAACTTCGGGAACTGGCCGGCCGCGAAGCCGGCGCTGTCCAGCAGCAGGTGCGGCGGCAGCAGGAACTCGTAGCCGGCCTGGATGTTCTGCTCGATGAGCCAGTTGACCAGCGCCCACTCCAGCCGGGCGCCCAGGCCGGTGTACATCCAGAAGCCGGAGCCGCCGAGCTTCACCCCGCGCTCGTGGTCGACCAGGCCGAGCGCCTTGCTCAGCTCCACGTGGTCGCGGACCTTCTCGACGGCCGGGGGCTCGCCGAAGGTGCGCACCACCCGGTTGGCCTCCTTGCCGCCGGCGACCACGTCGTCGGCGGGCAGGTTGGGCAGCTCGCTCATGGTGCCGCGCAGCCGGGACTGCACCTCGTCCAGCTGGGACTCCAGCTCGGCGAGCTGCTTGCGCTCGGCCTCCGGCGCGACCGGCTCCGGCGTGGCGCCGGACCGCTTCGCCTCCGCGTACGCGCGCGCCTCGGCCTTGCGGCGCTGCCGCTCGGCGTCGATCTCCGTGATGAGGGCGCGGCGTTCCTGGTCGAGCCGCTGGATCTCGTCCAGCGCCCGGTTGACCTCGGCGGGATCCAGACGCTTCGCCAGCGCGGTCGCCACCGCCTCGCGATCCTTCCGGATCAACTCCATGTCGAGCATGCTGCTCCGTACGCCTCCGTCCAGGCAGTCAGGTGGGACCCCCAGATGCTACCGTCGCGGCCCGTTCCGCCCGCCCCGCACCCGGACGACGGGTCAGAGGCGCACCGGCATGAGGATGGAGAAGACGTCCTCGTCGTCGGGGCGGCGCACGGCCAGCGGGGCGATCGGCCCGTCCAGCTCCAGCACGAGCTGGCCCCGTCCACCGGCGTCCAGGGCGTCGAGCAGGTACTCCCGGTTCACCCCCACCCGGAGGCCGTCCGGGGTGTCCGGCCCGACCACGCGCAGCCCGCCCCGGCCGTCCAGGCCGAGCACGACCACCTCGTGGTCGACCCCCGCGTACTCGCGGAGCAGCACCGGGGCGCCCTCGGCGGTGACCGCACCGCGCAGCGCCGCCACGTCGACCGGGATCCGGTGGGTGGGCGCGCCGCCGACCTGCCCGTGCAGCAGCCGGCGGTAGTCCGGGAAGTCGTAGGGCAGCGCGGCGGCGGTCACCGGCCGGCCGGCCACGGAGACCTCCACCCGGTCCGGGGCCACGGTGAGGTGCGCCTCCGGGGTGATCCCGGCGCCGGTGTCGAGCAGGGCGCGCAGCTCGTCGACCGCGTCCACCGGCAGCAGCGCGCGCACGGGCCGGCCGTCGACCTTCCCGCCGGCCCGGGCCACGGCCAGCCGGTGCCGGTCGGTGGCGACCAGCCGGACACCGTCCGGCTCGACCTCCAGCAGCACGGCGGAGAGCACCGGCAGCTCCGGGTCGACGCCGACGGCGAACCGGACGGCGTCCACGGCGGCGGCCAGGTCGGCGCGGGACAGCACGATTCGGGTGGTGGTCACGGGGGTCTCCTCCGGATCGATCAGGGTGCGGATCCGGGAGAGCTCACGGCGGGCGTCGGCGAGGCCGTCCTCGAGGCGGCGCAGGTGCGCGTCCAGCAGCCGGTGCACCACGGCCGGCCGGTGCCGGTGCCGCAGTGCCTCGGCGATCCCGGCCAGCGGCATGCCGACCCGGCGCAGCCCGGCGACGAGGCGGGCCGGGCCCACCTGGTCGTCGGTGTACCAGCGGTAGCCCGTCGCCGGGTCCACCAGGGCCGGCACCAGCACGCCGGACCGGTCGTAGAACCGCAGCGCGCTCACCGTCAGACCACTGGCCCGGGCCAGCTCGCCGATGCTGCGCAGTTCGCTCTCCACGACGCCGGATCCTGGGCCCTCAACCCGGTCGAGGGTCAAGCGTCCAGCACCCGGAACGTGATCCCGGCCCGGACCAGCCGGTCCAGCAGGGCGTCGCCCATCGCGGTCACCGGGGTCACCTGCCCGGCGGTCGCGGGCAGGTCGTCGAAGGCCAGGCAGAGCGCGGACTCGGCGAGCATCTTGGCGGTCTCGTCGTAGCCGGGGTCGCCGCCGGCCACCTCGGTGCGTACGGTCCGGCCGCCGCCGGTGCCGACGAACCGGACCCGGAACCAGGACTTCGCCCGCTGCGCGGCGCTCGGCCCCTGCCCGGAGGAGAGCCGGCCGAGCAGCCAGCGCCGGGTCGGCGGCAGCTTCACCAGCCCGACCACGCCGGCCAGGCCCACGCCGGCGGCCAGCACGGTGGGCAGACGCTTCACCGCGGCGAAGTGGCGGTAGCGGAAGTCCGGGCCGTACTCCGGGCGGGCCGCCGCGGACCGGCGGACCACCTGCGGGTCGATGGTGGGCAGCGGCACCGCCCACAGCCCGAACTCCCGGACCCGGCCGACCCTGCCGGGCACCGCCCGGACCCGGCGGCCCTCCGGCCGCGGCTCGACGGCCCGGCGCGCCTTCGCGGCCCGGCTCATCTCCCCGGTCCGGGAGAACGCGGTCAGCGCCGAGTGGTACGTCCCGGCCGAGAACCGCCCGCCGGCCCGGACGTAACCGTCCACGGTGACCGGCCCGTCGGTGGGCAGCTGCCTGACCGTGAACCAGGCGCCCAGGTCGTGCGGGATCGAGTCGAAGCCGCAGGCGTGCACCAGGCGCGCCCCGGTGCGCACCGCCTCGGCGTGGTGCCGCACGTACATCAGGTCGACGAACTCCGGCTCGCCGGTGATGTCGAGGTAGTCGGTGCCGGCGGCGGCGCAGGCCGCGACCAGCGGCTCGCCGTGGTGGATGTACGGGCCGACGGTGCTGGCGACCACCCGGGCGCTCTCCGCCACGGCCCGCAGCGACGCCGGGTCGGTGACGTCGGCGGTGAGCAGCGGCAGCTCGGCCAGGCCCGGGTCGATGGCGGCCAGCCGGTCCCGCACCCCGGCCAGCTTGCCCGGGTTGCGGCCGGCCAGCGCCCAGCGCAGCCCGTCCGGGGCGTGCCGGGCCAGGTACTCGGCGGTCAGGCCGCCGGTGAACCCGGTGGCGCCGAAAAGGACGAGGTCGTGGGGACGGTCGTCGCGCATCCGCCGAGTGTGCCACCCCCGGCCGCTCGGATCACGGGCCGCTCAGCCGGCCCCGCCCGGCCGGTCCAGGCGCGAGCGGTCCGCCCGCAGCACCTCCCCGGTCTCCACCAGCTGTTTCGCCTCCCGCAACAGCCGGCGCAGGAACCGGCCGGGATCGTCGCCGAGCAGGTGGGCGGCCAGCCCCGGCAGTGCCGGCCCGCCGCCGGGGAGGCGGGCCGCCAGCTCGGTGCCACGCCCGCCGGGGGCCGGGCGGGCGGACAGCTCGACCGCGCCGTCGAGCGGGCGCAGCGGCTCCGGCCAGCGCCCGGACGGCAGCACCTCGTCGGGCCGGCCGGCCACCGTCACCACCTGCCAGCGTCCGGGCCGCAGGTCGGTCGCGGCCCTGCTGGGCCGGCGTCGGTGCCGGCGTACGAGGACCCCGGCCCCACCCGCCGTCACGAGGGCGAGCCCGGTGCCGGCCAGTCGCCTCATCCGTGCCACCTGCCCCTCCCGTCGTCCGGGGCCGCCGGGCGGCCGGATCCGTCGCCGGCCGCCCGCGTGCCTCCAGCCTGCGGCCGGGCCGGGTGACCCGGGTTCGCCCCGAAGGGGTGAACCGGTCGCGGCCGGGTAACCGCTGCCCGCACCGACCGGGGGAGGGGCCGCATGCCGGACGAGGCTGACCGCGTCGAGGTCGCCGTCACGCCGACCGACGTCAGCGCGGCGACGGATGTCGCCGGCACGCCGG